>JAHEFU010000047.1 GCA_024645305.1 Planctomycetales bacterium | reverse complement strand
GAAGCTAACGGACAAAGGAACAGGAAGTCACTCGTTCTTCAGAAGCGAAGAAAAGATGCATGAAGTGGACACGATGAGCAGGCTGATTGACAGCGTGCGCAAGTGGAAGAGCCAGCAGAATGTCTCCATGAAGAAGTTGGTTGCGGAGCTGCATGTCTACAACTGCGGCGTTGCTGAGAAGCCGCTGACTGAGGATGTCATCGCGTCTGTGAAGGGTGACCTGCTGGCTACGACCAATTCACAGAAGATCTCGATTCACAGTGGGAAGGGTCCGGAGACGGAGGCCTTCATCGAGGGCTACCCCTTCAGCGTGGACTGCATCCTGGCGGAGGAAGAGGGCTAGCGAGAGGTGCGACACTTGTTGTCGCACAATCTTCCCCATGATTTCCGTCGGCCGTCCTGCAATGGTCCATTCCTACTCCACATCAAAATGCTGCATCAGATGAGCCAGCAGCAACTCTGGAGTGTGAGCACCGATTCGGAATATACTGCCAATGCATTCAAGAATCTGCTGTTCAGCAAATCTGCGGCAACAATGAATCCATGACAAGAGCAGATGGTGGTTCCGTCAACATCCAGGAAATACCGCTCCATCCAGTCTTCACTGACCACATCAGCCCGGCACTGGACAGTTCCAAATTGTGGCACCGATTGCTGCTCGTTTTGTGTATATGAAGAATTGTGCGACAGCAAGTGTCGCACCTCCGCTGCGCCTGCTGCGCAGCACCCATGGTGCGGCGTTGCCGCACCTCCCTACACAAACGGCTTGAGCGCCGCGATGCGATGGGTCAGTTCCATCGGCTCCACATGCCACTTCTCCGGGATCAGGCTGCGCGAGGTGCTTTCCGCCACCGCTTGCAGGATCTGGTATTCCACCTGCTGCGGGTAGACCGGCGACATGTAGTCCGCGAGGCAACTCACCAGGTCGTCAATTGCCAGCTTCTCACGGCCCTCCAGCAGTGCGATGCCCTTGGCCCTCACCAGCAGTGCCTCCAGGTCCGCGCCGCTGTGGCTCTGGACATCACTGAGCTTCAGCGCGGCACCCTTCGGCGGTGCGTCGAACAGGGTCTCGAATTCGCATTCGATGCCGCTCTTGCGCTTGAACACATTGAACAGGTCCTCGTAGTGCTTCTCCTCATCCGGCGGGAAGAGCGGGATATGCTTCTCCGCGCGGCCCTGGCGCTTGAGGTCCATGGCCAGCAGGTCCGGACGGTTGGTGATCAGGAACCAGAGGATCTTGCCTCGGTTGGAGGTATTACCCATGAAGCTTGTCAGGCGGCTGAACACGCGGCTGGAGACACCGCTGTCGCCACCGCCCTCGCGGGTCCCGAGGTAGGCGTCCGCCTCGTCAATGATGCAGGCCACAGGCGCCAGGCCCGACAGCACATTGATGATCTTCTCGAGGTTCTGCTCCGTGGCCCCGACCCACTTGTCGCGGAAGTTCTTCAGTTCCACGCAGGGGATGCCGATCTCGCCGGCGAAGCTCTTGATCAGGAAGCTCTTGCCACTGCCCGCCGGCCCGGCGATCAGGTAGCCCATCGGCACCGCGTCCAGGTGTCCGCCGAGCACCAGCTTGCTGTCGCGCTTGAGTTCCTCCACCGCGCGGTCATGCACCGCCACCATTGAGAGGTTGTACTTCGGTTCAATGAATTCCAGCAGGCCGCGGCATTCCGTCTCGATCATCTCGCGCTTGCGCTTGTAGATGTAGTCAGGCTTGCCGAAGTCCACATTGCCGAGCTTGGCTTCCTGCAGCAGGCTGCGGATCTGCATGAGCGTCAGGCCGCTCGTATGTTTCTTCAGCACCTGGATCAGTTCATCACCGATGCCCAGCTCAGCCCGTGTATTCACGCGCTCGATGTAATGTTCGCGGGCATCCTCATCCGGCAGGTCAATCCGGATCGTGGCCCCGCTAGGCAGGGCCTGCACCCGCTTGGAGAGACCCAGCACGCTCTCGGTCACCAATACAACCGTGACGTCATTCATCAGCACATCAGGATCGCTCACCAGCTCGGCCAGGGCAATGTTCACGGCCCGGTCGGGCACACTGCCTCCGCCCTCCGACTCGGTGAATACGGTTTCGGCGTACTTCACGATCAGGGCGATGCGCTTGTCGCTGGGCTTGGCCGAAGCCAGCCGCCCGCGGATCACACGCTTGATCAGCTCGATGGCCTTGAGGGGATCCTTCGGCAGGCCGCGGTCCGCATAATCGGTGCCGCGGATCGTATCCAGCGCTCGCACGCTCTTGAGCATCGTGGCCCGCATTTCCTTCTGCGGGCACTGGATGCCGCTGGAGAGGTCGTAGGTGATCACCAGGCTGCGCTGGGCGAAGAACACATCCGTGAGGAAGTCCACGAGCGGCAGGAAGCGCCGCTGGCCCTCCTGTGTGTACTCCACCAGGTCCAGCACATTCCCGTGCAGGATGAAGGTCGAAAGAGCGCTCGAGGCGTACTTGCGGGCCATGTTGTCGGCCCAGTCGGGCGCATCGATCAGCTTCGGTACCAGTTCTGACTTGTCGGACATGCTCACTATTTTACTTCCCAGCTAAGTTGATGACCAAGCTATACGGCCAGGAGCTGAGGATGGTTTCAGTGCTCAGGTGATTGTGCTGGTCATTCGGCTAAGATATTTATGTGCAAGCACTCAAGTTCCACAAGATGCATGGCTGCGGAAACGACTTCATAGTTTTCGACGATGCAGATAACCGCTACAGCTGGCCAGAGCTGTCCCAGCTGGCCCACCGCTGGTGCGCCCGCCGCTTCGGTGTCGGGGCGGACGGCCTGATCGCCGTCGGGCGCACGCCTGATGCAGACTACGAAATGCGCTATGTCAATGCTGACGGCAGCCGCGCGGAGATGTGCGGCAACGGCATCCGCTGCCTTGGCAAGTTCGTCGGTGACGAGCTTGGGGACAGCCGCAGCGAGATAAAAGTGCTGACCGGCAACGGCGTACTGCCGATCAGTCTCCAGCGCGAGCACGGCAAGGTGCAGCTCATCACCGTCGGGATGGGCATCCCCCGCCTGTCAGCCAGCCACATCCCCACCACCCTGCAGTCCGGCAACGAAACCGTACTGGCTGCCGTCATTGAGCTGGAGGGAGAAATCCTGGAGCTGACGGCCGTGAACATGGGCAATCCGCATGCCGTGAGCTTCGTGGACAGTATCAGCGACCGGCATGTGCTCGGCCTGGGACCCCTGGTGGAGAAGAGTGCCCACTTCCCGGAAGGAACGAACGTGGAGTTCGTGGAAACCCAGGCCCCTGACAGACTGCGCATGCGTGTCTGGGAACGCGGCGTCGGGGAAACCCTGGCCTGTGGCACCGGTGCCTGTGCAACCGTGGTGGCAGCCGTGCTCAACGGTCTCAGTGATCCGGAAACCGACGTGACAGTTGAACTCAACGGCGGGGAGCTGGTGATCAACTGGCCGGGCATCGGCAAGGCGGTGCAGATGACGGGCCCGGCGGAATTCGCCTACCACGGCGTCCTCGGGCTGGACTGATCAGCTGCCGGAGTAGGTCCGGCGCACGCGGCGGCCCCAGCGGCAGCAGACCTCGTAGGGTACCGTGTCCAGCTGGCGGGCGACATCCTCGATCGTGATCCGCTGGCCGCCGTCCTCCCCGATGATCGTCACCCTGTCCCCCAGCTGCACCGCAGCGTCGCCGACGTCCGCCATCAGGTAGTCCATCGTCACGTTGCCGACCACCGGGACCCGCTGCCCGCCAACGAGCACCTCGGCGCGGTTGCCAAGCTGCCGCCACATCCCGTCCGCATAGCCGTAGGGGAAGGTGATGACCGTCGTGGACCGGGAGCTGACCCAGCTGTGGGTGTAGCTCACGCCCTCCCCCGCCGCAATGCGGTGGATGTCAACCACTTCACTCTCCAGCCGGAAGCACTGCTGCAGGCCCTGTGGCCCCTGGCCCGCGTCCGACATGCGGATGCCGTAGGCCAGCTGCCCGATGCGCACGCTGTCATGGTACAGCTGCGGCAGGTTGACAACCGCCTCGCTGTTGGCCAGGTGGCACTCCGGACGGTAACCGAGGAAGTCCGTGGCAATTGCCACGGCTTCAGCGAACAGTTCCGCCTGGCGACGGTTGACCGGCAGCTGCGGCGCTTCGCTGCTGACCAGGTGGCTGAACAGCCCGGCCACGCTGATGTTGTCATACTTGGCTATCAGCTCCAGGAATGCCCTGAGCTCGTCCACACGCACACCAAGCCGCGTCATGCCCGTGTCCACCTTGACATGCAGTTTCAGCGGCCGGCCGATGTCCTGCCAGGCCTCCGCGATCAGGGGGATGTTCTCCGGGCGGTAGGCCGAGAGTTCGCAGTCGGAATGCTTGATCTGGTAATAGCAGCGTGGATGCGTGTAACCCATCAGCAGGATCCGGCCGCCGAAGCCCAGCGCCCTGAGCTCCAGGGCCTCATCCGGCGTGGCAACCCCCAGTGCGATCTGCTCGAATTCCGAGATGATCGGCAGCAGGCCCTCCACCCCGAAGCCGTAGGCATCTGCCTTGACAACGAAGATGATGCCCGCGGGGCTGAGCCAGTCGGACAGGATGCGCAGGTTGGAGCGGAAGCGGTCGAGGAAGAACTCAAGCGTGATCAGGCTGGAACCGAGGTCATCGATTCCCGCCAGCTTGGGTGTGTAGCTGAATTCACTGTATGATCCGGGCAGGTCCGTCACAGGCTGATTATAGTCGCGGGGCTCAGTCCGTGGCCGTTTCAGACTTCGCCAGCAACCCGCGTTCAGATGCGCGGGCGGCTTCCGCCACCGCCACCGCCGCACGGGACTCGTGCTGCATTGCCAGCTCCAGCAGGCGCACGCCCTCATTGCGGCTGTCCTCCTGCTCCACCGCCTCACCCGCTGGGAAGGCGAACAGCTCGGCGAACTCCCGCATGTATGTGTAGGTCTCTCCATACAGCCCGCTGGCCTCCTCCAGGCTGCCCCGGGCCTCCGGCATGCGCCCGGCCAGGCGGGCCAGGAAGTCCCGCGCGAACTGTTTCTGCTCGGCCCAGCAGCTGGCATTGTAGGCATTGCCAAACGGATTGATCTCATAGTTCAGCAGCGCACCGATCCAGCTTTCATATGCCCCACCATTGACGCGGTACTGCCCCTGCAGGTCCGGCAGGTTTGCCAGGTTGGCGGCCTGCTTGAGGGCCATGCCGTCGCGCTGTCCCGGATCGAAGCTGACGGCATGCGGGAAACTCAGGCCGTAGACGATGCCCAGGTCATGCAGCTCGTCATGCGCCAGGGGCGGTTCCTCCTCACCCGTCATCTCACGGAATGTGCTGACGATGTAACGGTCATCCTTCACCGCCGTGGCCACCCCGAACTCCGGTACGTAGGTGCCCCAGATCACTACCGGGTTGCCCGCCGCAGTCTCATGTCGCACGAATTCCAGCAGGTCGCGCCTGGCCCTGTCCAGGGCCTCCATCTGCGCAGGCTCCTTGCCGGGATAAAGCCCGAATTCGCTGCGCGTGGAGCGCCCCAGCAGGGTGATGCCCTGCGCGAGCTCATGCCAGCTGAAGACGGTCGGTCCGCTGGGGCAGAGGTCGCGCGCCACCACCATGCGGAAGGCATACCCGCTGTGGCCGGCCACATCCACCTCGTCCACGTCCATCCCGTGGTAGCGCAGGCAGGTTGTCGTCGAGGCCACCCAGCTCAGCCAGGCTGGATTGTAGTTAACATTAATCGTCATCATGCTCTCCATTTGATTGCCAATGTTGGTTTCAGGCCGGTCTGCCGGCATCCCCGCGCAGCCCGTCCGCCTTTTCGCACAGCAGACGCAGGGCCTGGGGCAGGTAGCCTATCAGATCAGTGCTCGTCAGGCCATCCTCCCCGAAGTCAGCCACCGCCAGCCGTGCGGCCAGGGCATGCCAGTTCACCGCGCTGACGGTGATTTCCGCGACTGTCAGGCGACGCGTGCTGGCCGTGGTCTCGAAGCGCAGTTCCGGACTGCGCACCATGGCGTGGTAGCGTGCCAGCAGGGCACCGATCATGCCCGCCAGCACATCCCCCGTGCCTCCCGTTGCCAGCGCCGGGTGTCCCTTGTGCGTGAAGATCATCGCACCCTCGGGTGTCGTCAGCAGGCACTGGTTGCTCTTGGCCAGCACAAGTGCATGCAGGCGGAAGCTCTGCTCGGTGGCCACCTGGAACAGGTTGTCCCAGGTTTCATCGGGAATCTGTCCGGCCAGGCGGGCCAGCTCCCCGATATGCGGTGTCAGCACCATCGGCCAGCCACCCGGCTTGGGGTTCTCCGGCAGCGCGCGCAGTGCATCGGCATCAACAACCACCGGGAAGTTGCGCTGCTCCAGCAGGCTGCCTGCCAGCTGCAGGCCCTGTGGGGCATCACTCATGCCGGGGCCGATGACCAGCGCGTCAGCCCATTCCATGTGCTCCAGCAGTTCAGCGCTCGGCTCGGCGGCGAAGCCACCGTTGCCATCCGTCGGATGCGGACTGACCATCAGTGCCGGGTTGTCACAGCAGATGCCGTAGATGTCCTCCGGGACCACCAGCCGTACAAGGCCGATGCCTCCGCGCAGGGCGGCATTGGCAGTCAGCCGCGGTGCTCCGGGATAGCGCCGGTTGCCGGCAACGACGAGCAGGCGCCCGTAATCCCCCTTGTGGGTGTCGGCACTGCGCCAGGTGCGCAGTGGCTCCCACAGGGCATCATCCCAGGCATGACTTGCCGGCGCGATCCCCGCTTCACTGATGCTGGCGAAGCCGAGGTCGGCCACGCGCAGTTCGCCGATGTAGCGGCAGGCCCCGGGGTGGTAGAACCCGCGCTTGGCATAGCCCATGGTGACCGTCGCGTCAGCCTGCACACAGCGGCTGATAACCTCACCAGTGCTCGCATCCATCCCGCTCGGGCAGTCAACCGCCAGCAGGGGCGCGCTGGAGATGTTCATGCGGTCGATGATGTTCACGTAATAGTTGTCAAGTTGCCCGCTCAGCCCCGTTCCGAAAATTGAGTCCACTATCAGGTCGCAGTTGTGGTTCGTGATGATTTCGGGAATCAGCACCGGTTTCGGCAGATAGTCCATGCTGACATAGGCGCGCTGGGCAATGCGGTAGAAGTATGTGGCATCCATGCTCAGCTTCGGCGGGTCAGTGATCTCGGGATGGCACAGCAGGAGCAGCGGGTTCATCCCGGCCTGCTGCGCGTAGTAGGCCAGGGCAATGCCGTCTCCGCCGTTGTTTCCCGTGCCCGCGAAGATCAGCGGGCGCCGGACATCCGGCCAGCGCTCACGGATGAACGCGAGCATGGCCCGGGCGGCACTGCTCATCAGGATCTTGCCGTCAAGTCCGTGGGACTCGATCGTGAACTTGTCCAGCTGGGCCATTTCCTTCGCTGTCAGTAATGGATGCATCGTTTCCCCTGCCTCACTTCGTCAGCCAGTCCGCGTCTGCACTCACGCTGCGTACCGGCTCATACGTTGATTATCCCGGCAGACACGTCGGCCTGCCCGAGCAGCCATTCATACTGCGTCTGGTGGCATGTGGTGAGCAGCACCTGATGGTGCCCGGACAGCGTGTCCAGATAGTTCAGCCCGGCCACACTGCGGATGTCGTCAAGTCCGGTCAGGGGCTCGTCCAGCAGCAACGGGGCATTCACCTTGCCGGTCAGGGCCTTCACCACGGCACTGCGCAGGGCCAGGCTGAGCTGGTTGCGGGCTCCGACTGACAGCCTGTCCAGCAGCGCTCGCCCCTCCAGCCCGGCAGGGGCATCGAGGATGCGCAGGCGCAGCTCCAGCGTGGAGTCGATCTGGGCTTCAATCACCCCCTCCACCGGCGCGCGCTCCATGATGCGCTGCAGTTCCTCGTTGATGCGCGGTGCCAGGCTGCTGCTCTGGCGGCTGCGGATTTCACGGAAGCTGTCCCGGCAGTAGCCGATAGCCTGTTGCCAGACCAGCAGTCCGCTGAGCCTGCTGGAGCTGCTCTCCAGCCTGGCGAAACTGTCCTCAACGCTGCGGATCACGTCGCTTTCCGCGGCAATCCGCTCCCGCAGGGCGGACTGTTCGCGCGCGGCTTCCTCGTTGTCAGAATTGAGACGCGTGAGGATTTCCTCCAGCTGACGGCGCTGGTTGAGCTCCTCGTCAAGCTGTTCGGCATTGCCGACGATAGAGCTGAGGCGCTGCTGCTCATCCCGCTCCAGCCTGCTCCAATCCAGTTCGAACTCCTCGCGGGGCATCACGGCATGCCTGTGGTGGCCGGTCGTCTCGCGCAGGCGCTCAGTCAGGGACCGGTACTCCCGCGCATGCAGCATCATTTCACGGAACCGCGAGACCGCCTCATCCGGTGACGTGGAGGCCACGAAACTCAGTCCCACCGGTTCCACCATTTCACTGAGCCGCAGGATAAGCTCCCGGCGCCTCTGTTCATTCAGGTCAATCTCGCGGCGCAGGTCCAGCTGCGTGGCATTGGCATCCATCCGCTGCTTCTTCAGGTCCTCTATGGAGGCCAGCTTATCCTGCCGCTGCTGCAGCCAGGCCCGGTCAATCTGGGGCGGCAGGCCCTGGATGATGCGACTGAGCCTGCGCCAGCACTCCTGCTGCTTCTCCTCTGCATCCGCCAGGCGGTGTCCGGCCATGGCGTAGTTCTCCAGGCGGAAGCGCAGGTCCTTGTAGACCGGAATGTCCCGCATCAGCTCTGTCCATTTATCATCGGTCAGTTCAAACTGCAGGATGGAATGCTGCCTGTCACGATCCAGCCTGGACTGGTCATCGGCCAGGCGTGTGAGCGCCGGCTTGATTTCCCTGTCCATCTCCTCGGTCGCCTTGATGGCGCGGCGCTTGTGCCCCATGTCCCTGAAGAACATGAAAACGGCCAGCACCAGCAGCAGGATGGCCAGGGAGGTACCCACCAAGCCGCCCTCGCTGCCGAGGAAACTGAGGGTTTCCGGGCTGAGCAGGCTGAAGATACCGACGAACAGGGCCAGTGCCCCGATGATAACTGACAACTCACGACGCCCGCCCTTGCCCTTCTTCAGGATCGGACTGATCAGAAGTCTGCGGTGCTCGATTTCGGCCCTTGTTGATTCGCAGGCCTGGTTGCGTTCGTGCCAGTCCAGCAATGTATTGATGTATGCCCGGTGCTTGCTCAATCCCTTGTCCAGCACCTCGAAGCGCTCGCGGATCGCCGGATCCGCGCTCTGCCCGTAGAGCTGGCGATCCCGGGCAGCCTGCTCGGCATCCTCCGCGGCACAGTCCAGCAGCACCGATATCTCACTGATGTCCCGTTGCCTGTCAATCAGCGGCAGCAGTTGCTGGCTGCCTGCCAGTGCCTCCTTGATGCGCAGCATTGAGTTCTCCGCAGCCTGCAGCTTCTCCCGCAGCCGCGCTTCCATCTCTGCGATGTTGGCAAACTCGGCATTCCAGCGCTCGATCTCCACCTCCAGCTGGAAGGGGAAGTCCCTGATCCAGGGTTCACCGGCCAGGCGTGCCTCCCAGTCCCCGAGCTGTTGCTCGATCCTGGTTTGTTCCTTGTAGCACCAGTAGGCCCCCGCCAGCTCAATGTCGCGGATCCGACTGATCAGCTTGCGTCGCTTGACCTGTTCCTGGTTCTGGCGAAACTCCGCCTGTTCCTTGCGGGACTGCAATTTCTCCAGTTCCGCATAGCGCTCCCGGCCGGAATCAAACTCCTGTTTGGCAATGGCATTCTGTTCGTCCACCCGGCGCAGGATCGTGCTGAACAACACCGGGCTTTCCGCCACGCCCTGCATGGTGAAGCTCGGTGCCTCCAGCTGCGTCAGGGCATGGTCCAGCGTGGCCTTCTCGGGATCCTCGACGAGTCCGGCGAGGTCCGCTGTCAGCATGGCCCGCAGGTCATGTTCCGAGAGGATGTCGTCAAGCCGTCCCTGACGGGCCAAGAGGCTGCCCTGGAAGGCTCCGCGGCTGAGGCCTGTCAGCTGGCGGCCCAGGTCCCACTCTCCGTTGGCATCGACGTTGACACGCTCACTGAGGTTCTCCAGGCTGTCAACGTCCTGCACGAATACGCTGAAGCGGTCGAAGTACACCTGCACCCTGATCAGCTCAGGCCAGCCGCGCCGTTCCGGTGCGATCACGAGGCAGGCCTGCGGATTGCTGCCACTCCAGGGGGCCCACTGTTCCACCAGGGCCAGGTTGCGCTTGCTGCCTCTGGCCGGTGCTCCATACAGGACCCACTCAATCATTGTCAACATTGTTGTCTTGCCGGACTGGTTGGGGGCGATCAGAATGTTCAGTCCCGGTTCGAACTGGATGGGTTCAGTCCTGCTGAGCGTTCCAAAGGCGGCTGTTTCGAGGGCGATGATCTTCATCAGACAAGCTCCTCGGGCAGACCCTGCCCGCTGAGCAGCCTGTGCCCCAGATAGCGTGCCAGGCGCCAGGATTCCTTGATGCCTTCCTCCGTGTTCTCGGCAACCTGACGCTCGCATTCATCGAGGAACTCGTCCAGCAGCGGACTGACCCCGCGCGGGGCCAGCGGTGGAGTGAAGGCCGTTTCCTCCCAGTCGATTTCCCTGGCGAACCAGGCCCTGGACAGCAGGCCCTTGACCCGCTCCCGCAGGCCTTCCTTTTCCGTGGCGGGCCAGCGGCCGCGGATGTCCACCCGCAGCAGGTCCTTCTCATCGAGAGTGTTGCCAATCTGATCCAGGCGCTGCTCCAGGCGCAACCAGCTCTCCCCGCCCTGCCAGGGAGGCAGCTGCAGGGTATGGCGTTGCCAGTTGTGCCGGGAAGCGCTGCGGAACTCCAGTTCCGCTCCGGCTTCGTGCAGGCGCCCGGTGATGAAGCCGCGGATTCCCGTCTCATCCCAGCCCAGGCCCTGCGGACAGCCGCTGTATGCGGCAAAGGCCGGGCCGTCCGGCTGGCGACTGAAGCGCTGGTACGTATGGTAGTGCCCCAGTGCGCAGTAACTGTAGCCGGACTGCTCCAGGGCAGTGGTCGTCACCGGCAGCATCACGGTATCCCGCGGGCGGCCATCTCCGGCATTCATCACCGAGGCATGCATCAGCAGCACGCTGGCAGCGCCCGGTGCGGGTGGCAGCGAACTCCAGTCAATCATGCTGCCGAATTCCCCGCTGCGGAAGGCCCTGCCCGCCACGGGGCAGACCGCCGTATGCTGCAGGCTGAATTCATTTTCCTTGAACAGCACCACGTTGGCCGGCGCGGCAATCGTGGCATAGGGACTCTCTGGGGAATATGGATCGTGGTTTCCCGGAGTTATCACCACCGGGGCAGGTGCCATGGAGGCCGCCAGTTCATAAATGAAATGCAGCTGCCCGCTGGCATCAATCCCGTTATGCTCAAACAGGTCTCCCGGCATCAGCACGAGATCCACGGACTGCTGCCGGGCCGTGGTAAATGCCTCCACCGCAATTTCGCGAGTGGTGTTGCGCAGGTACTCAGCGAATTCCCCCGGCAGGTTGACCAGTCGCGCCCCGAGGTGCAGGTCAGAAAGCTGCATGAATACAAGGGACATTGAGCCTGAGTATAGCGTATTTAGCGGATTCTAATTAAGATGTCTAATGTGCGCATCGCATGGGACTTCCAGGCAATCACCGGCCCACGGCCTACCGGTCTCGGGATGTCGGTGAAACTTCTACTCAAGGCCTTTGAGGATCACTGCGCGCAGCACACCGTAATCCCCATGCGGCCCAACGAGAGTGACAGACCGCTCAGGGATGTACCCGACAGGCTGAAATGGGAACAGTGGCGCCTGCCCCTGGCATTGCGGGGCATCCGGCCGCGGATATCCGCCCTATACAGTCCTGCCCTGGGTGCTCCACTCATTGCCCCGGTGCCCGTCGTGGCACACGTACATGACCTGATTCCCCTGCTGTTTCCGGAACAGTTCAGTGGCGCAGCCGGATTCTACTGGAAAAAACTCCTGCCCCTGAGCTGGCGACGCGCCCGGATTGTCACGGTGAGCAATGAAGCGGTGAAGCGGGACATCCAGCGTCTGCTGGGGATGCCAGCGGAGCGGATCCATGTAGTGCCTTACTATCCTGATCCTAGCTGGCGTGTATTGGCCCAGCAGCAGCGTGAGGACTTCCTCAGGGAAGACCACCAGGAGCCGGAGGATACAGAGCCCGTGTTCCTGATGCTGGCCAGTCACGAAGCCCGCAAGAATATCGAGCTGGGGATCCAGGCCCTGGCCGAGCTGCGCAGCCGGCATGGCCTGACTGCCCGGCTGGTAAGTATTGGCGGACATACGGAACACACGGAAACACTGCGCTCAATCGCCAGCGAACTGGGTGTGCTTGAGCAGCTTGAAATGCCGGGATACCTGCCGCAGCGAGAAATCGTGCGCTGGCTGCTGCGCTGTAGGGGTCTGCTGTTCGTCAGCCGTTATGAAGGCTACGGCATGCCTCCGCAGGAAGCCCAGAGCATCGGAGTGCCGGTGGTGCTGTCGGACATTCCCTGCCACAAGGAAGTCTATGCGGACCGCGGGCGTATCAGCCAGCTGAATGTGGAACTGCAGTTCGCCCCGCCGATGGTCGACGTCGGCAACCATCGCAGGCTGGCGGACTACATGCACAGGCTGGCCACCGACCAGCCCTGGCGGGAACTGCTGGGCCGGCATGGTATTGCCTACAGCGGGACATTCAGTTCCCGCCGTACCGCCACGGCGCTGCAGGAGGCATTTGAGGATGCCCTGCGCTGAAGCCTAGTCCTCCGCGGGCAGGCGCATGATCTGGGTGCTGACCTTCTTCGAATCACGGTTGTCGAGCACCGAGTAGTAGTAGGTGTCGTTGCCCGCGCAGTAATCCACAAGCGCGATGAAGTCAGACGTACTGAGCAGCTCGCGGCGGGTCTGCATGTAGGGCTCGATCTCGAGGAGCTTGAAGATCTTCTGCTTCTTGTCATTGACCAGGGCGTAGATGGTGGTGCCACGGTCCTTCCAGTCGAAGTAGATCAGGTCCTCATTGGGTCCGAGGTCCACGGTGAGCACCTGCGGGTCTTCCTTGTTGGCAAAGTTGTAGATGCACAGCTGCAGAGTGGGCCGGCCTTCCGCGTAGACGGTGGTTGCTGCCTGCTTGCTGGTGCTTTCGACCTTGAACAGTGCATGGTCGTCAGCCGGGTCCTTGGCATTGCTGAAGGTGTACAGGTTCGTGTAGGTTCCCTGTTCCAGGCTCCATTCCGCGATGTAGAAATCCCCGCTGTCAGCATCGTGCAGGTGCCAGTAGACCATCGTCCCATCTGAGCTGAGGTCGTAGTCACTGCCGATGTTGGCGCGGGCCACCCGCGGCACGACCTGGTTGACACTGCTCAGGAACAGGTTGAAACTCGGCAGCTGTTCCGTGTTGATCGTCATCTGCATGGCCTTCGAGCCATCCTCAGCCGCGATCGGATCCAGCGTGAACATCTCGAATGTGTCCTTCATCTCCCCGACCTTCAGGTCTTCCTTCGTACTGACGTTGTAGGTCCTGTAGATGACATTGTTGAGCTTGAGCTTTTCCTGGTAGAACGCAAACGTGTACAGCAACACATCCTTGCCGGGGATCCAGCATATTCCACCGGGGTTCGCCGCAGTAAAGATCTCCCGCTTCTCGCCGTTGTCCGCATTGATCACGATCAGCTTGTATTCATTTCCGGCCTGGTTCCAGGCCGCCAGCCAGTTGCTGCGGGGGGTGCAGTGGACCACTGACGCATCACCCTCCAGACGCGTCACCACGCTGGGCTTGGCAGCCAGTGCTGTCCCCGAAAGAACGAGCACGGCGCAGCAGCTCATGACGGCAGTAATAATTAGTCTCATGCGAGTTTCGGCTCCAATCATTCAGTCAGGCTTGACAGGCCTATTACTATAGGCTCCCGGCGTGTTTGTCAAACAGCCGTCGCAATCCGGACGCAACAGGTGTCAAGCTGTTCGGTGGGACAGAGTGATTGAGCCGTTTCCGCGGTATCAACCAGAGTCCATGTCCGGATGCAGGACCAGAGAATCATCGCTTTGGGCGAACAAGGATTAAAATCCCCTCGTCATTGCGTTATACCAAATCAGATTTCAGGTAATCAGGAGAATTGCATGAAGAACACGTCACAGGATGGATTCTGGAGGATCTTCTCCGTGGTTCTGATGGTTGCTGTGATTGCGCTTTCAGTTGCCAATTACACGAGCCGTCCAAAGTATAACTACAACTTCCATGAATCCGACCGCACACAGGCCAGGACGGAACTGGCTTCAATCAATACGAGCGCTGCACTGGACCACGATAGTGTGTACTGGATCGCCGACCTGGCACAGCAGTCCCTGCCTTATGTGGTGAGCATCAAGACTGCCGTGAACCATGAGAAACTGACCGAAAGCAACGGGGAAGGCGGGCGCGACATGATGGAGCGCTTCAAGCATCTGGCACCCCAGGGCTTCAACCTGCCCGATGACTTCGAAATGCCGGATGACCATCCCATGCCCAGCGGCGAAGGCAGCGGTTTCATCCTGCGTGAGGACGGCTACATCGTCACCAACGCGCATGTGGTGGAGGATGCCAATGAGTTCACCGTCTACATAGACGAGGACTCGGAAGGCCTGCCGGCCGAGCTGATCGGCGCCGACAACTACAAGGACATCGCGGTACTGAAGGTAGATGCCAGTGGCCTGCCGGCTGCGGTGCTGGGCAACAGCTCGGATTCCCGCGTCGGCGAACCCGTGGTGGCAATCGGCAGCCCGCTCGGGCATGCTGCGACCGTCACGGCAGGCATCCTCTCCAGCAATACCCGCAAGCTGGAGGAAGTCGGCCGGTCCTACGACATCCGCAAGCCCCAGACCTACCTGCAGACTGATGCCGCGATCAACCGTGGCAACAGTGGCGGACCGCTATTCAATGCCAGGGGCGAGGTGATAGGCGTCAACCAGGCGATCGCGCGCTGGGACTACACTGACACAGGCCGGATCCCGATCGAGGGCATCGGCTTCGCCATTCCGATCGACGAAGTGAAGGACACCATCGCCCAGATCATGGAGAACGGCAAGTCCGTCTACCCCGGCATTTCCGCCAACATCACGAGCGTGGAGGAATTCCTGCGCTTCAACCCGAACACTGCGCTGGACGTCGAGGCCGGTATCTACATCAGCGGCATCGTCAAGGGCGGCCCGGCAGACAAGGCCGGACTGGCTGCCGGCGATGTGATCACCGAATTCAACGGTGAGCCGGTGGATGATGCCAACAAGCTGATCTCCATGATCAGTGAGCATGCGGTGGGCGAACGCATCAAGCTGACCGTTTCCCGCAACGGCACTGACCGCTTCGAGGATGTGATCGTCGTACTTGGCGAACTGGACCTGAACCAGGTCCGGGCCGGCGACTAGGCCAGGCCCCATGAGATTTGACTGAAACGGGATCCCGCCCGGGCGGGATCCCTTTTTTCTTGCCACCACCCAGCGTCCTGTGTAGAATTGGGTCAGGCAGCGTATAAAACCATTGCGGCTGGGCACCGCCGGGAATAACCATGTACAAGACAGTTTCAGTCATCCTGAGCATCCTGTTGTGCTGCGGCTGCGGCGGCGGAAGC
>JAHEFU010000230.1 GCA_024645305.1 Planctomycetales bacterium | reverse complement strand
GCCCTCGGCGATGGCGCGGAACTTTATAAAGCCCACAGCCCCGCTGCCGTCAACCACGGGTGTGCCCTGCTTCTGGGTATCGTTGAAGCCGAGCAGGACATAGGGGCTGTCCGCCGTGGATACATTGTCAATGCCGATGAAGAGCGGATCAACCAGCAGGTTCGTGCCGCTGAACGCCCCGTCAGTGTATTCCGGCAGAATCTGATCCGCGCTGTCAACCTCGACGATCTCCAGCAGGGAGTTGTCATATTCGACTCGCATGTTCGCGCTGAACAGGCCGATGACATCAGTGATGCGCACCGCCACCCAGAACTCGTCGCCGACCGTCAGGCTGCCCGTGGCGGGATCCTCGATCACGAGATCCACTGGTGCGCCCTTCGGACTGACTCCGGACTTGGCAATGTTGCTGACCGGGCCCTCATGCGGGTCCTGGCCCAGGCCGGCAATCGGCACCACGGCCCAGGCATAGTCACCGCCCGTGTCAGGCACGGTATCATCCACGAAGGTATAGGTCAGACGCACGCCGGTGTTCGGCACCTCACTGCGGTCCGCACTTGGCAGGCTGGCGTCACCGGAATTATCGATCTTGCCCCAGCGCGGATCCGTGACGTCATCCGTCGGATCCTCGGAAGGATCGGAAAGTTCCGTACGGTAGACGTCATAGCCAGTGATCTGGGTGTTGAAGTTCTGCCCGATCGGCGTGATGTCCGCCAGGGTGATCAGCCCGTTCCAGTCGCCGTCTGCGACTTCGACCTTGGGCTCGCTGTCCGGGTCTTCCTTGTCATAGCCCTTGCCGAGGTTGATGCCCAGCGGGGTGATGTCGGCAATCGTGACCACGCCATTGATGTCGTAGTCGCCGGTCAGTCGCTCGCGCCAGCTCAAAGTGGCGATCGCCTCACCGTTGTCCTGGGCGATGAGCTTCTGCTGGTCCACCAGCCCGACCTTATTATTGGGTGCATCGATCGCGAGGCTGCGACGCAGAACCGGGGATGGTCCTTCTCCTAAGCTGACGAGCGCGAGCGGGGCGGAGCTGTCAATCAGCTGCCCGCCGACACCGCTGATGCCGATGGCCTGCACACCGTTTTCCAGGGGTAGGCTGATACCGATGGCGGACGAATCGCCGAAGCGCACATCAGCCACATGCCCGTGGTTATTCCTGACACGCAGATAGAGCAGGGCGGCCTCAAGAGGGCGCGAGCTGCGGATCTGCAGCTGGCTGCCGTCGTGCATCAGGCTCAGACTGGCCAGGGTACTGCTGTCAGGCCTGTTGAATCTGTCCAGCGCCAGCAGCTCAATGCCGTCATATTCTAGTGTGGCTGCTTCCCGCAGGGCAGTTTCGAGTGGGACCACATGGTCCATCGCCTGCTGCGGCTCCCAGTTGCCATAGCCGGATGCACTACCGGCATTGCCTGACGCGGACTGCAGTCCCTGATTGCCACCGCAGGCGCCAAGCAGCGTGGCGGCGACCAACAGGGCAGCGAAATAGACAGATGAAATGCGCACGAGGAATACTCCTTCCAGTAATTGCCGTAATCGTGGAGCACGAGAACAGCCAAGCCCATAATGATTATACAGTCATCTGCCAAAGCGTTCCAGCACCCAAGCTCCCCGCAGTATGCAGATCTGAGACCAGGGCAGGGCCTTCTGCTGATATTCTTCACAGATGCCTGATTCCGGCATCCAAAATGAACCGGCGCTGCTGGTGGGCAGCCTGCCTCGCGGTGAAGCGGACAGCCTGGTGCGCTTCTATACCCCCGGGCATGGAGGCCTGCAGCTGGCTGCTCGCAGCCTGCGCAAGCCGGGCAGCAAACTGGTGGGACAGTTGCAACCGGCTGATGAACTGCAGATCAGCGCCGCCCATGCGCGCGCGGGTGCGCCGATCCTCACCGCAGTCAGCTGCAGCCGGGAACACCGCCTGTGGCGCAACGACCTGAACCTGCTGGCCCTGTACTGGTTCATGCTTGAATGCGCCTGGCTGGCCAGCTCTGACGATGTCAGCAATGCTGACGGCTACAGGCTGATCGTGAACCTGTTGCGCAGTGACCCACAACCGGCACAGAGGTATGGCCTGGCCAGCGTGTACTGCATGCGTGTTCTCGCGTTGCACGGCATGCTGCCAGACCTGTTCCATGATGAGCTTACGGGCGCAGCCCTGGAGGGTGAATGCCTGTGCGGGCCTGCATTTGAGGGTTTGCGCAATGCCCGGGATCCAGCGCACGCAGGGCTGCCCAGGCACGGTTTGCTGCTGATTGATGCCCCGCGCCTGCAGCGCTGGCGCAGCCTGCAGTCCAGGCCCCTGCTGGAGTATGGCAAACTGGACTGCGATGCCGTTGATGCGGCATTGCTCGTGGGATTCCTGCGCGTACATATATCCGGACTGGCGGGAACTGCGGTGCATTCCGCGGAGTTCCTCAGCAGGCAGTGGAAGCTCTCACGGTACAGGGATCTGGCGCTGGCTGACTGAATTCAGTCCTGGATCTGCTTCTCAAGGAACTTGATCACGCGTAGCAGACGCTGGTCCTCTATCAGTTCCCGGGCCTTGCCCAGGGCCGCCCTGGCCACTTCAAGCTCTCCGCGCTTAATCCGTACTGCGGCAGCGACCAGGGCCACGATGCCGGGATACTCCGCCAGCATTTCCCGGGGCAGTGACGTGATCTGCTTCTGGGCTTCCTCGCTGCGCTGTTCCGTGACAAGGCGGATGGCCTGCAGCATTTCAGTCGGGATTTCGTCCTGGTACGCGGCCACAACTTCCTCAGCGACCTCGGAATGAACAGTCGATGGGGGCTCGGGAGGCGTTGAGGCTGAGCCGTTATCGTTGGCCGGCTCCGCATTATCGGCCATTACATGCTTGACGACGCGCGTCAGCTTCCCGAGCTGCAATGAGATGTTGGCAATGCGCTGCATCAGATCAGTGATCTGCGATTCCAGATCCTGGACGCGCGCCTGAGTTGCCTGCAGTTCCTCGGCAAGTTCCCTTTCTGAGGCTGAGTTGTCCACTAACCAGTCAGTCCTTGTTATTGCTTTTCGTCGGTTTCGTCTTCATCGCCAAGCATCGACAGGATCTCATCGAGCTCACTGATGATGCGAGTCTTGCTGCCGCTGCCAGCCAGCGGGCTTACCGGTGCAGGAGCCTCTTCAGGCTTTGCTCCTGTCTGATTGTACAAGGCGTCAAGCCGCTGGCGGCTGTCGCGGAAATTCTGACGCAGCACGAGGATCTGCTCAAGGTTGCGGATGGCTTCATCGCGGTTGTTGAGGTTCTCCTCAACCTGCGCCAGCCCGTAGAGGGTTCGCAGCCGCAGCTCGGGATCCGCATCATCGAGCTTGTCATTACGCAGCAGCTCTGCAAAGGCGCGGCGTGCGATGTTGAAGTCACCTGACAGGTTGAAGCACTCAGCCAGCAGCAGGTAGACCTCCGGGGCTGTCTGTCCACGGCCAATGCCGGACTGCAGCTCGTTTATGGCCTCAGCGATCTCATTGTTATCAAGGGCAAGTTCAGCAATGCGCATCGTGCGCTGGGCGGTGTCCGGTTCACTGCGGGTTTCCTCAATCTTATGACGGTTGATATCGCGCACCAGATCGTCGATCCGCGAGCTGACGCTAGCGCGGTCCGGTACAAGCTCGCTGGCCTTTCGTGAATACTCAAGGGCTGAATCAAGCTCACCTCTTTCCTCATGGAATACCGACAGCTTGTAATTGAGCGCGGCATTGATGAGCTTGTCCTGTGGGCCGGCAGCCAGGGCATCCCTGTAGACGTCGAATGCCTCATCCTTGCGGCCCATGCGCTCAAGCAGCATGCCGTAACGGTGCTTGAGGTCGCCGCTCTTCTCCGCCACCAGCCAGTCGGAAGGTTGCGGGTCGGCTGTTGCATAGGCCCACACGAGGTGATCCGCCGCCAGGTCCATCCTCCCGTTCTCCCGGTACCAGTTGATCAGCCACCTGCGGGCCCGGGCCTGGGAGGGAGTGGTCAGCAGGGTCTCGGCCAGCATCTCCGCGACCTTGCTGCGTTCAGCGATACTGGCCACGTCAATTTCTTCCAATGCATCGGCGGCCTGTTCATGGTTTCCACGCAGCATCAGGATCTCCACCTGGGCAAGCTGCTGTCCGATGGCATAGCGATCTGCTGCCAGGTCGGAGATCACGCCCAAGGCTGTCGGTGCTGGAGCAGCCTCACCCTCCACATACAGCAGGGACAACTGCCAGGCACGCGACTGGTCGCCGAGCTTGCCGAAGAGCTGCAGCAGGAGTTCAATTAGTTCGGGGCTGTCCGGGGATTCCTGCACGAGGTCCAGCACGATGCTGATCAGGGAACGGACGTGCTGCTTTGGCAGGTTGCCCTGCAGGGCAG
>JAHEFU010000229.1 GCA_024645305.1 Planctomycetales bacterium | reverse complement strand
TTGCCATCGGCTGGTCGGTGGGCGTCGTGCCGGACCTGATCAGGTCCCGCTTTCGCAGGCATGTGCTGCTGCTGCGGACCTAGCTGGAGCAGGGGCTGTGGTTCTTCATTGCGGAGGACAGCGCCTGGGAACTGCTCAGGGAGAGGCAGGCCCGGCTGCCGCTGCTGGCTCCCCTGAATGCCCGGCGGCCTGATAACATCCCGGACCAGCTGCGGGTCTGCGCCACCTACCACCGTTCCCTGATCGCACTCAACCACCAGCGGGACCCGGCATCCGGCGGGACTTCCGAGTTCTCATCCTGCACCCTGCTGGCCGACAGACTGGATGGGATCTGCTGCGCGGAGAACTTCAGCCTGGGCTGCATGGCCTGCGGCGGCCTGATCCCGGTCGCACTGCTCTGGCCGCTGGCCCTGTGGCCGCTGGCCCGCTACATCGAGTACAAGGCGGCGGTAGATGAGTTCTGCCGCTTCCTGCTGGCGGATGGCGCTACTGAGCCTGCAGCGTCGCAGGACGACAGCAAGTCCTCCGGCGATGACAACACGCCGTGACGGGATCCGCCTGATACCCGGTGGGCAATGCTACGGCTGCCTGCTAGAACGGTCCTGCCGAGCTGAAGCCGGCGCTGCTTTCCGCGATGAAGCGGGGATTGACGGTGCTGATGCTCCAGCCGTCAGGCGAGCCGCTGACATCCAGCCGGATCACGCCGTAGCGTTCACGGCGGCTGGGCGGGGCCGGACTGTACTGTGGGGCCTCGACATCAGCATCGCCCTCCGGTTCAATTTCATCACCGGCCAGGGTTTCGTCACCGCGCGCGGCGCGCACAAGGGCCATCAGCGCATCGCGGGAGCCATAGGCCAGCAGGAAGGAACCGTCACCGGTCAGCTGGAGCTGCGCGGAATACAGCCCCGTGCGGTCGGTGACCGATGCCAGCTGGAAGATCCCGGCCATGTCATAGCGCCCGAGGATGATGTCCTGGCGGTCGCCGCTCTGGCTGGAGAAGGCGATGTTGTCACCGTCCCCGCTGACGGCGAGGCCTGATTTGCGGTCCTCATTCGTCACGAGGAACTCAATGTCTCCGCTGGGCACGTGCCGGCGCACGATGCGGCTCTGGTCGTCAATATGGAACAGGTAGCGTCCGTCGCGGCTCAGCCGGGCCTCGGCGGCCTTGCCGATCGCCAGCGGCTCGCCGACCTGGCCGTAGTCCGGGTCCACGCTGACAACGCGCAGCTGGCGGAAGTTCTTCTCCGGCTTGTCGCCGATGGCCAGCACCGTGCCGATCCCGCTGCAGTCGAACAGGAAGCCGTCGCAGATCGCCAGGGGTTCATTGTCCGGGCGGATCAGCCAGGTGCGCAGGCCGCCGGCGGTCTCCAGGCTGATGTAGGCCCGGCCGCCCTCGATGGCCTGCACCGCGACGATCTCACCGGCTGCCGGCAGGAAGGAGACCACGGGATGTCCGGTGGCAACCTCCTTTACGAGCAGGCCCTGTTCGCTGACCATGGCAATGTGGCTGCCGTCGGCGGACAGGTCCAGCAGGCTGATCCCACCCTCGTTGCCGGGGCTGGAAAGCGGCAGTGCATTGGCCGCTGTATAGTCCATGACGACCGCACGCGTGCTGCCGGTGATCGGTTCAATCACGGCGATCGGCTGGCTGTATTGCAGCGGGCCGGGGCGCACGCGGACCTTGATCGGCGGTGTGTGGATGATCTGGTCGAACTTGTCAGTAATGTCCAGCCGGACCTCGTACTCTCCGGGCTGCTCAAAGGTGAACCAGGTGCCGGGGTCGCTGCGGCGCTCATCGCCGATGTACCAGTCGTAACGCAGCGGCTCCTGGCCACGGGTCACGATGGCATCGAGATCCAGTTCGTAGGGGGCCGGGCCCTCGAGGTAGGCCGGGCGCTGGATGGCGGCGGCGGGATCCTCGGCGGAAACAGGCAGCCAGATGCGCTGGCGCCAGCTCTGCAGGCCGTCGGAGGCACTGAGCCGTACTTCATAGATTCCATCACTGGCAAAGGTATGCTCGGGTTTCTTCTCGGTGCTGTAGGTCCCGTCGCCGAAGTCCCAGTGGTAGGTCAGGTCGTCAACCGGCTTCGGTGTGTCCTCGGGATAGAACTGCAGGCTGCGCTGGCTGGCATTCGTGTAGTCAAACTCCAGGCGCATGTCGTGGCCGAAGGAGAATGGGTCGGCAGCGGCGTTGCCCGTGCTGAGCGTGAAGTCCCTCGGACTCTCCGGTGCCCAGGCATGCACGGTGGCGAAGGTCGTGGCCGTGCGCAGGTCGGCATCGGTGGCGATGATCTTGACAACGTAGAAGCCTGCATTGCCGTATTCATGGTTGACGATCCGCCCGCGGCTGACGGTCTCCGGTTCATCCGGGGCCTCGTCGCCGAAGCTGATGCGGTAGGTCACGGGCTCCGTGGCGCGCTCGATGTCCAGGTTGAATGTCGCCGTGAACGGGGCCTGGCCGCGGGTGATGCTGGGGTCGATGTCCAGCAGCATGCGCGGCTGCGGCATGCTCGGGTCATGCCCGGACCAGGCGTTGACACTGAGCCGGCCGGTCAGTTCCGCACCGACGATGTCCGTCACCTTGTAAGAGATCACATGCAGGTCCACATCCGCGTAGGTCGTGTAGGGGTTCGGCAGGTTGCTTTCCGAGCCGTCGCTGAATGTCCATTCGTAGACGTAGGGAGAGGTGCCCCCCGTGACCGTACTGGCGAAGTGCACCGTCAGCGGGCAGTCACCGTAGGGCGGGAAGGCACTGATGTTGGCACTCAGCGGAGCCGGCTCAGCCTTGCTGGAACGGGCCCGCACCAGGCCGGTGCCGAAGCCCACCCGGGTGTAGCGCCCATTGTCACTGACCTTCAGGACGACACTGTAGTCGCCGTTGTGGCGGAAGGTGTGCTCCGCATAGGGGCTGGAGTGGCTGGAAAAGTCGAAGATACCGTCGCTGTCGAAGTCCCAGTCGTACTGTACGACCTCGCCGTCCGGGTCGAAGCTCTTGCTGGCGTCGAAGTACACGGTGACGAAGGGGGATTCCGCCGTATCGCCGACCTCATCGCCCGCGAGCACCGCATCCGGTACGTCCTCCTCGGCCACGTTGGCAGCGCCGTTTTCCTGCATGCGCTGGCGATCCTCCGGGCTGGCCTGGGCCGCCACCGTGATGCGCTGGCGGATCATGCTGATCGGCCGGGCGCCCGGCGGGCGGCCTGCGGCATCGGGATCAAAGTTCGGATCAACCGGGGTCTTTTCCTCCTCGGTGCCCTCGCCCTCAGCGGCTTCCCCTTCCTCCGTGGCCCTGGCCTCCTCGGCAAGGGCTTCCTCCACCTGCTGGGCGCTGGCCTCATCCGGAGATATGCCCAGCTGTCCGGGGAAGGGTTTATTGCTGAACTCGAAGCTGGCCACCGGTTCCTGGTTGACCACGCGAGGATCTTCATTGGTGATCCGCAGGGCGTACAGGCCAAGGTAGGTGATCGGTGCCTGCACTGTATTGGAATGGATGTGCACTTCGCTGTTGGAGAGTTCCACCCAGACGTTGTTGATCTTGTGCACGATCACGATGTCCTTCTCGTCCTTCCCGGCGGGGACGTCATCGTTGTAGTAGGCAATGGTCAGCAGGGCGTTCTTCTTCAGTTCCACGCCACGCGGGTTCAGCTGGTAGGCGGACTCGGGGAACACGTCCTTCTGCGGTTCATCCGGGATGGAGATCTCGAGGAAGATCGGTTCGCTGACGGCACCGCGCGGCACGGTCACCTTGCATTCACGGTACTGCACCTCGCCGCCGTCACTGTCCACGGAATCGCGATGGCTGTTGACTTCCTCGTGGGGCCGCTCATCGTAGGTGCCGGCATCGCTGCGCGAGCGCGGACGCACGCCGCCGCTGCCCGGGCTGGAGCCCTGGCAGGACAGCAGTCCAAGCAGGCTGAACATGAAGATGGCCGGCAGTACGGCCCTGAGCTTGCTGGTTTTGATCATCTCCGCCTTCTCGTACAGGATTGCCTTATTCACCCGCTTCCTGCGAGACGATCATTATAACAAGCCGGTTCAGGACATAGGCGAATCAGGGGATTGTGGCTGACCAGTCACCCGTGGTGGTCTGGATCCCGGCATGCCCGGTGAAGGTGAAGCCGCCCTCGGCGAAGGAGTCGTTCTGGAATGTGCCCCAGAAGGGCCCGGCCCCGAAGGTGCTGTTGTTCACGCTGCCATTGACCACCTTGCCGCTCAGCGCTGCACTGACGGTTACGGTGATACTGTCGCCGTTGTGTGTCAGCAGGCCCGTGCCCTGCAGGACATCGTTCATGACGGTGAATGAGAAAGCGCCGATGGCCTGGCCGTCCGCATTCACGAAGCCACCGGTGAAGGGGCCGGTCTGTGCGACGAACACGCTGCCGCCGCCGCA
>JAHEFU010000046.1 GCA_024645305.1 Planctomycetales bacterium | reverse complement strand
CTATGGCCTAGTACTTGTGGAAGCCCTTGCGGGTCTTGCGACCCAGCCTGCCACCCTTCACATACTGCGTTACCGTGCGGGGGGTCTTGAAGTGGAGGCGCCCTGTCTCCCTGTAGATACTGTCACAGGTGTGTTCATAGGTGTCCAGTCCCACGAGATCCGCCAGCCGAAACGGCCCCAGCGGGAAGCCCGCTCCGAGCTTCATGGCTGTGTCTATGTCCTCAATGCTGGCCGCGCCTTCCTCATAGAGGTTCATGGCCTCGTTCATCATCGCCGTGAGGATCCGGTTCACCACGAAGCCGGGGGTCTCCTTGACGCGGATACTGGTCTTGCCCATCGCTTCAGCCAGCCCCTCTATGCGGCTGATGGTGTCCTCGCTGCTGTTGAGCCCGGGGATCACCTCGACGAGTGCCATGGCGGTCGGGGGATTGAAGAAGTGCATACCGACCACGCGATCCTGGCATTCCGTAGCCGCGGCGATCTGTGTGATCCCGAAGCTGCTGGTGTTGGTAGCCAGCACGCAGCTATCCTTGCAGATCCCGGCCAGTTCGCTGAAGATTTCATGTTTCAGGTCCAGCAGTTCCGGGGCGGACTCAATCACGAAGTCGCAGTCCGCCAGGGCTGAAAGTTCGGTGGCGGGTCTGATACGGTCCAGGACGGCCTGGCGGCCCTCGTCCGTGGAAATCTGGGCCCGGGCAAAGTGCTTCTCGTCACGTGCCAGCATCCGGGCCAGCTTGCCCAGCCGCACCAGAGTGGGCTGCATCTTCTCCACAGACCTGGCAACAGCTGTCACCTCATAGCCGGCCAGAGCTCCCAGCAGCGCGATTTCGCTGCCCATCAGTCCAAACCCGATAACCCCCAGTCTGCGCGACATCAGCTTCCTCCTTTCTGCGAAGCATTAGTCTAGCATCCATGTGTACTGCCCGCATACCGGACAGGCCTGCTCTGCGTAGTATAATTTCATTGATGGCAAAGTCCAAGGAAGACACTGAAAAGGACAGTTCAGGAGCCAGTCTCGGCTGGTTCTGGCTCGGCGCAGGCATCGGCCTGCTGCTGTCAGCTACCGCAGTTGTGGTCGCCACGGAATTCCGTGAAGGCCGCCGGCGGCGCTATGCCGGACAGCTCGGGGGCTATGAACAGGGGGAGAGCGACCTCATTGAGGATCTGACGAGCGCAGTCACCGGTGGCCTGTCCGCGCTTGCAGACACCGCAGAAATGCTCAGCTCAACCTTCCACCAGGCCCGCAGTGAACTGATCAAGTTCAATCTGGACAGTTCCGGGGCCGGGCGAGGATCCGGCAGCAGTGGCTGGTACAGCGGCGAGGATGTGGATTACTCCGAGGAACCCGGCACAGAAGAAACGGCTGGCTGAAGTCCGCTAATCCTTTTCGTCCAGCTTCAGCGCCTTGCGCAGGTTGCGCACCTCTCCCCCGGTCATGGCGCGGTATTCATCCGGCGCCAGCTTGTCCAGCGCCAGGGGGCCGAAGCGCAGGCGCTTGAGCCGCAGGACCTCATAACCCAGTTCCTCGCAGACGCGCCGGATCAGCCGGTTGCGGCCCTCACTGAGCACCACATTCAGGCGGCTGCGGTCCCGCTCCAGGCTGACCAGCTCAACGCTGTCAAACCAGGCCCGGCCGTCCTCCAGCTCCACGCCGTGGACCATCCTGTCCGCATCTGCATCACTGAGCCGCGGGCTGACGGTCACGCGGTACTCCTTGCTGATCCCGTAGCGTGGATGCGTCATCCGGTTGGCCAGCTCACCATCCGTGGAAAGCAGCATCAGGCCCTCGCTGGCCCTGTCCAGACGTCCCACGGGGCGCGGGTTGCCAGGCAGTGAGCGGCACAGTTCACCGAGACTGGCCCGCCCCAGCTCATCCTCCATGGTGCTGACGACCCCGCGGGGTTTGTAGTAGAGGTAGTAGTGGCGCTTGAAGCCGAAGTGCAGCAGCTTGCCGCGCACCTTGATGCGGTCGCGGCGGATATCCACTGTGGTTGCCAGGTCCGTCACCACCTGGTCATTGATGCGCACCTGCCCGGAACTGACCAGCTGCTCGGCCGCACGGCGGCTGCAGACCCCGGCCTGCGCAATCGCGCGGTTGATTCTCATCTGGCTCATGGCGTTGCCGCTATCAGTTTAGCTGTCCTTGCCGCAGGATCTGGTTCATGGCCTTGAACTGGGGATGTTCCTTGGTCCGGGCCCATTCAAAGCATACCGACTCATGGTTAGAGATTACCGCGCCGGCCTGCTGCATGCGCTCCAGTCCATGCCGGCGGTACTCCTCGCCGCGGCCGCTGATGGCCTCCCAGCACAGGTGCACCTGCCGGCCCAGTTCCAGGCTGGCCAGCACGGTCTGCATCACGCAGACATGCGTCTCGATGCCGGCCACGACAAGCTGCAGACTGGAGGCAGTAACCCCCGGGCGCAGTGCGCTGACGGCCTCCTCGAAGCCGCGGTCCCCGCAGCAGCCGAAGGACAGCTTCTCCACGAAGCGAGTCGGCGTGGACAGGGCATCGAAGGCCTGCCGCACATCCTCGTGGGTAGTACCCAGGCCCTTCGGGTACTGCTCGGTGAGAATCACAGGGACCTCGAACAGCTCCGCCAGCTGCATCAGGCGGATCGTGGACTGCCTGACCAGCTCAGGGCGGTGGACCATGTCCATCAGCTTGCCCTGCAGGTCAATCACGACCAGCAGGCTGGTAGCGGGGCTGAGCAGCGTTGTAAAAGACATTGGGCCTCCCTTGTGGCGCCTGCCACCTGCTGATTATATGGCACAAAAAAAGAGCCCCGGGAATTCCCGGGGCCCTTCCTGAATCGCTCTTGCGCGCAGATCAGTTGGTGGGAACCAGCTTGAGCGCGGTATCGAACTTGTTCTGGCCGGTCGAGATGTCAATCGTCTTCGTCAGGGTCTCGTAACCCGCCAGCTTGAATACGACCTGGTAGGTCCCGGCCGGGATGTCATTGAGGAAGAAGCTGCCGATGGAGTCCGTCGTCGTCGTGCGGCTCGTATTGGCAATCTCAACTGTGACACCCTCGACATACAGCCCGGTCGCATCGTCAATCACCGTACCGCCGTAGCTGCCGAGGGTCGCCGGCGCGTTCGGGGTGAGGTTGAAGTTGACGATGATGTTCTGCTCGGGCAGGATGTCCACGGATGTGGAATCGGAATCAAAGTTGAACTTCGTGCACTGCATGAAGTACTGGCCGGTCAGCAGGTTGGTGATCACGTACTGGCCGTTGATGTCCGTGGTGCGTGCTGCCAGCACGCCGGACTCGTTGCCGATGGTGACCGTGGCACCCGCCAGGGAGTCATTGGTGTTCAGGTTGCGTACCAAGCCGTTCACGCCGCCGTAGGCCCGGTCAGGGGCACTCGGGCGGATCACGCGCATCTGGTCCACATCCGCGATGAACACATTGCCCTCGAGGTCAACGGCCACATCGGAAGGTGCGATGAAGTTGTTGGCGCTGTTGCCGCGGGCACCGCTGCCGATCTGGAAGCTGAACTCGCCGCTCGTACCGTCGAAGACCTGCACGCGCCGGTTGCCCGGATCGCACACATAGACGTTGTCAGTACGCCAGTCCACCGCCATGCCGCCCGGACCGCCGACGTTGAGGTCGGGATCCTCCAGGCCGCCGTCGGGGTTGATCGGAGGCAGTTCCGCGAACTGGGAGGGTCCACCACCGTAGCTGTCACCGATCACGCGGTTGTAGCCGAGGCCGTTGTTCACGAAGGAGGACACGTTGTAGTCGAGGTTGGCATCGTTGTAGAAGGCCCGCCCGACGCCGATGTAGTTGCGCTCGAAGTCAGCCGCACCGGAGTAGACGTTCCAGGACATCTCCGTCCGGTTGAACGGGAAGTAGGTGTCCTGCACGAATGTGCCGAGGCTGCCAACATTGCCGGGGCCGATCAGGTCACCGAAGTCTCCGGGGAAGAAGCCGTCTGCCCGGTGGAAGCATCCGCTGCCCCCGGTGAGCTGCTCATCCTGGTTGTTCGGGTCCTCGAAGCTGAATTCTCCGCCGGACTCCAGGGCGAACTGCCGGAAGCGGTTGAGCACCTGCAGGCCGCGGGGGTAATCCAGTCCGTCGGTAAGCACCACGTCAATGTCCGCGGTCACGAAGATCGAACCGAAGCGGTCAACACCGACATCGTAAACACTCAGGCACTGCAGGTCAGCCTCGATCGCCGGAGGAATGATCTCCGGGTTGGGGAGGCCGGCCAGCTTGCCGAGGTCCGCATTGCCGCTGTCCGGACGGCTCGCGCCCGGGGTCAGCGTACGGGTGAAGATCGTCAGGTAGCCCCACTGCGAGATCGGCTGGTGGGCCACGACCGGCAGGTTGGCATACGGGTAGGGCTCCTCGGTGTTCAGATCCACCTGGGGGGCGGAGGGGAACACCGTGATGGCCCGTGCTTCAGCACCGACTGCTGCGGCATTCACGAAGTTGCCGAGCTTGTCGAAGCAGTAGATAGTGCCGGAGTCGATCACATACACGTATTCGTTCGAGGAAGCGATACCCCGCACGTCAGCATAGGTTGCTCCGCCCGGCAACTGGAAGTTGCCGAACACCGGCAGCACCGGCTCATTGTCGTCACCGGCCTTTCCCTGGTTGTCAGGATTGAAAACGTCACCCGGGTTCAGGTTGTCATTGCCACCGCCACCGCAGGACGCGATCAGCATCAGCAGACCAAGCAGAACCGTTAGAGTTCCCAGCCACTTGTTTCTCATAATCATGAACCTCATAGTTGTTCCTTGTCATCAGGCTTGCCGGCATGGCAGCCGGCAGGCAGGATGCTGCTAGCTGACACCACCACCGCCACCGCCGGAACCGCCCTGGTCCAGGGTGTCCTGCGACTGGTTGATGTTCAGGCTGACCTCACGCACGCCGCCGGGTCCGATTGTGATCTCGGTCTCGGTGGGCTGGAAGCGCGAGCTCTGGCTGCCATCCGTGTCCAGCACGATGGTGCGAAGGACGATGTCCCCCGCGGGTACAACCATCATGAAACGATGATCGGGGTTGAGCGCTTCGTTCTCCTCGAAGTGGTCATCCTGCTCAGCAAAGGGGCTGAGCCCTTCGAAGTCGAAGTCATTGAAGAAGTACTTGCCGTCAATCTCGAAGTACACGTCAATGTTGATCTCAGTGAACTCCCCGCTGCCATCATCAATCGTGATGACCGGCTTGAAGTTGTTGATCGTACCGATCAGGATGCCGCTGGAAACGGGCAGGAACTCGCGGAAGGGAGCTGAACCGGCTGAAGCCTGCAGGGGGTGCATCACGAACAGCTGGTCGAATTCCTTGATGTCACTGGGACTGTTGATCCCGGTGGGCGGAAGCGAACGGCTGAGGTTGGCACCACTGAAGTACTTGCGAGCAAGCTCGCTGCCACGCATGATCACCATCACCTCATCGTTCTGGTCAAAGCCCAGGGGTGAATAGTTGCCGGTGGTGAAGGTCACGGAAGGAGCTCCACCGGACAGTGCACGGTCTGCATACAGCAGCTTGTGGTTCATGGCATTGACCTGCACCGGGATGTTCGTCTGGGTGACCGGGTCAAAGCGCGAACCGGACACGAATGTGTTCAGCTCGGCCAGATCGGAGATGGACAGCGTGCCGCCGCGGGTGTTCTGATTGTCATCCGCATAGGCCACGAAGGCATCGTAAACCCCGTTCTCCTCAAAGTCGCCCAGGGCGCCAATGTCGTTGAACAGGCCGATCATGTTGAAATCCCCATTGCTGGAAAGCCAGTTGAGCATGTTGTTCGCGAGCCGGGCGTCCTTGAACTGCTGGATCGCGAAGTACACGTTGGCACTGGCATTGACCTCGTTTTGCAGCAGCTCCAGCGGCTGGTCGTTGGGTCCGAAGTAGACCTCCACGATGCCGTTGCCACTACCCACGAGGAAGGTGTGCTTGGTGTCGTCACGCTTGTGCACACCAAAATTGCCCTCAATGAACATCTGGTTGAACTGGTTGGCGAATGCCGCGGCGATGTCAGTGCTGTTGAGCGTGATGACATCTCCGAAGGTGTTCGTCGAGCGGCTGCTCTCCCAGTTATAGGAACCGGTAACCACACGGGCCTGATCGATGACAAGGAAGCGGGAATGCATGATGCGCGGGGCACCGTCATTGTCCGTCCTGACCACGATGTTGCCGTTGTTCAGGTTGATGTTCTCGAGCTGATCGTAGAACGGCTTGTAACTCAGGTCATCATAATAAGCCTTTTCAGTGATGATCCTGATCTGCGTACCAGAGCGGGCCTCTTGCAGCAAGGCTTCCACGATTTCCTGCCGGTCAATCGCCGTGGCGGCGACATCCAGGCTGGAATTGGCGGAAGCGATCAGTGCAAAGATTGGATCGTTGTTCAGGTTCGCATCCGAATAGGCTGCGGTGCGATACCTGTGATCAACGTTCTGAACGGATACATCGGGAACCAGGTTGGGATTCTCATCCGTCACCGTAGTTTCCGACCCACCGCCGCAGCTGGCCAGTCCGATCATAACAACCAGGACTGTTAATAGCATCAAGAGAGATGAGCGATTCATCCGACCCTCCGGCTCCTTAGCTAGATGTTAAAAGAATATTATTGGCCGTGTGCGCTCTGATGTCAAGCAAGCACAAGCCGTTTGTGTAGTAGTAGTGTAGTAGTTTTGATAATTCCCGAGCCCAACTCTCGCGTATATCATACCCAGTATAGTGCAGAATTCCAACAATTATTCCCTGATTCCGGCTTCTTCACGCAGTTGCTGCAGAACCTTGCTGAAATACTCAGCCACCGCCTGCTGTGCCGGATGCAGGGCAATCAGAGAAACCACCTCCGGGATTTCGGAGTTGAGCCGGCTGTTTCGCGGCCTCGGAGTCCTGAAGTCCACCGAATCACTCGAAACAGGCACCAGCCTGCCTGAATCAAGACACGCGGATTCCAGGGCATGTTTCGCCCAGCCGTACCAGGAGTCGTAGCCCTGGCTGGTCAGGTGTACGAGCTTCGGGAAACTTCCTCCCTCCACCAGCTGCATGGTCATGTTCGCCAGGTGGGGTGCATAGGTCACGGCCGTGGTCTGGTCATTCACGACCTTGATCGCTGCATCATTCTCGAGGTAGCGGCTGGCGATCGCCCGGAAGAAATTGCGTTCCTGCTTGCCGTCCAGCCTCTCCCCGAACACTCCGCTCGTGCGGATCACATGGCCACGGAAGAAGCCTCCCGTGAGGATCTCGCCCTCAAGTTTGGATGAGCCGTATATATTGAGCGGACAGGGCCGGCTGCTTTCATACCAGAGGTGCTGGCTGCCATCGAACACGTAGTCCGTGGAGAAGAACACCAGATTCGCCATCATCTTCTCGGCAATATCAACCATCACCTTGGTGGCGATTGTATTCACCTCGACGGCCTCGCGCGGATTCTCCTGGCAGTAGTCAACCTTCGTCAGGGCCGCAGTATGGAAGATCCAGTCAGGCCGGAATTCACTGACCCGGCGGCGCAGCAATGCTGAGTCCCGCAGGTCCACTTCACCATGCGGCAGGGCCTGCACTTCGTGGCCCCGGCTGAAGGCGGCGCTGGCGACTGCCGATGCGACCATTCCCGAACCGGTTAACAGGACACGCGCCATTCCATCCCATTGTTCCCCTCAGCAGGGGAAGCTTGCATTGATTATCAGTTTGCCTGGGATTCCGCGGAATCTCAGTTGGAGCCTGAACCCTCGGTGCCCACGAGCTTGGAATTCTCAGCCACCAGGTAACGGATCAGGTCCACGCAGCGCAGACTGTAGCCCCACTCGTTGTCGTACCAGCCGACGATCTTGACCATGTTGCCGCCGATCACCTTTGTTAGCTGCGCATCCACGATGCAGGAATGCTCCGCCTGGATGATGTCCGTGCTCACGATCGGGTCATGCGTCAGGAACAGCACGCCGTCCAGCTCACCGTCAACGCTGCGCTGGATGGCTTCGTGGATGTCATCCACGGTGACGTCCATCTCCAGGGTACATGTCAGGTCGCAGAGGCTGCCTGAAACAGTCGGTACCCGCACGGCCAGGCCTTCCATCTTCCCATCCAGTTCCGGGATGATCAAGCCGATGGTCTTGGCCGCACCCGTGCTGGTCGGGATGATGTTGGCTGCTGCACTGCGGGCCCGGCGCAGGTCCTTGTGCCGGCCATCCAGCAGGCGCTGGTCATTCGTGTAGCTGTGGACCGTGTTGATCAGGCCCTTCTTGATGCCGAAGGCGTTGTGCAGCACATGTGCCATCGGTGCGAGGCAGTTGGTGGTACAGCTCGCATTGCTGATCACCTGCGGCCGCCCCTCAGTGACCCAGTTCTTGTGATTGATGCCATAGCAGTAGGTCGGCATCTTGTCCTTTGCCGGTGCACTGAGCAGCACGTAGCTGGCACCGCCATCCAAGTGCTTCTCACAGTCCTCTTGGGTGCGGAAGACACCCGTGGCTTCCAGCACGTACTCCACTCCGAGCTCACCCCAGGGAATCTGGCCCGGATCGTCCTGGGAAAGCAGGCGCACGCGGTCGCCGTCAATCACCATGTCATCGCCCTCGATGGTCACCCGGCCCTGGAAGGGCCCGTATGTGGTGTCGTACTTGAACAGGTGTGCATTGGTTTCGCTGTCCGCACGGTCATTGATGGCAACGAGGTCAATGTTGGTCAGCCCGGAGGCTATACGTGCCACCTGACGGCCAATACGGCCGAAACCGTTGATTCCCAGACGAATAGCCATTTTTCCTCCGCTGGATTGCTAGGAGATTGCTACAAACAGATTAATTATATGCAGTGGATTCTGACTTGGGATCCAATTGGCCGCGATCAGTTGCCGGACTGGATGTAACTGTCGATTCCGGCAGCGATGCCCCGTGCCAGCTGCAGCTGGTACTGCGGATCAGCCAGACGCCGGCATTCCTCCCGGTTGGACATGAAGCCGCATTCCACCAGTGCCGAAGGCATGACTGATTCCCGCAGCACGAAGAAGTTGGCCTGGCGCACGCCCTTGTCGACGCCACCTGTGCTCTGCACCGTAGCGCGCTGGATATGCTCCGCCAGCACCGGTCCGGCCTGCGAGGCTGGATGGTGGAAGGTCATCAGGCCCTGCATTTCCGGATTCCCGATCCAGTTGCAGTGCACACTGACGAACAGGTAGGGCAGCAGGGTGTTGGCATAGTCTGAGCGCGTGCCGAGGCTGACGAAGCGGTCGTCTTTCCTGGTCATGATCACGCTGTAGCCCATGGCCTCCAGCTGCTCGCGCAGGTAGCCCGTGATCTGCAGGGCCAGCGGGGACTCCCAGTAGCCATCGAGTACGCCCTCGGCCCCGGGATCCGAACCTCCGTGGCCCGCGTCCAGCATGATCGTGCGACCGCGGCGGACGCCTGTGCTGCCACCGATGGAGCGGCTGTGAGGCAGCAGCTGCAGGTAGTGCCGCGCCCCTCCGTCCTTGCTCAGCAGGCGGTAGTCCACCGGGTTGGCGAGGTCCAGCACCACCCGCACTGTGTTCTCCTCGGGAGTGCCGATGCGGATCTGCTCAACGCTGCCGACATTAACCGGAATGTACTGCGTGGCCTCACGGTACTGGGCACCGACGAAATCCACGACGAGCCTGTCAGGGCCGCTGAGCAGTTCCGTATGGGTGACGGTGCCGCGCCCCAGCTGCACGTTGAGGCTGATCTCGCCGGAGGAGGTCTGGCTGTAGCTGGCAACCTGCAGGTAGTTGCCAAAGCGCACCGCCGCGAAGCCACGGCGCTCGTCAGTGTCAACCTTGAAGCCAGTGCGTGCCGGCTGCCGCAGGAAGACATAGCTGCGGCCCAGTTCCGGTTGGGTCTTGAACCCGATGCGCGTCAGGTCACTGCTGTCTGCGATTTCGCGGTTGGCAAGTTCGCTGAAGAAGCCGCCCTCCACACTCAGTTCCACACGCTCGTCGTCAATCTGCCGGCCGCTGACGCTCAACGGTGTCAGGCAGCTGAAGGTCACCAGCCGGGAGTCCGGGCTGTAGTTGACATCACCGATCAGGCCGACGAGCTGGTAGAGGTCCTCCACCGTGTTGAAGGACAGGTACAGCCCGAGGCTGCGCATGAGCTCCACGTCGGCGTAGAGCTCTCCGGCGTACAGCAGCAGCTGCTCCGCGGGCAGGGCGCTGCCGTTGAGCTCCCCCACCCTCTGGGCATGGTCCGCCGGCAGGTCCAGCATGTTGCCAGCCAGGCCATAGCGCACCCGTCCCGGCTGGGCGGCTGGGATTGCCGCCTGGGTCGGAGGGCTGAGCAGGCTGATGCTGCGGGTGGTTCCCATGTCCACAGCCACGCTGCCGCCGCGGCGGCCCTCATCGAGGTCGTGGTGCATGTCGAGGAATTCATCCTGGGCGGCACTGGCTCCGGGAGCCTCGAGTTCCAGTTCGCGCAGCACCTGCAGATTGAGGTAGCTGCGCTGGCCGGCATGTATGACAGGCGGGCTGTCCAGGCTCTGGATGCGGGCGCCGAGCATCACATACCAATTGCCGGACAGGGCCGGGGCCGTTGCCAGCAGCCATGCGCACAGTACAAGCAGGCCGGTTGCCAGTCGCCTCACTGCCACAGGGTCATGAGCTCCTCGGCAATCAGGCTGGCCGGTGCCGGATCCGGGGGACTCTGCCGTGGCCTGTCCCACACGTGTTCCAGCCAGCTGATGATCTCAAGGCCGTCCGGGTTGGCATTCGGCGAAACATGCCCCAGTCCACGCCGCACGAGCTGAGCGGCATTGCCGAACTGCTGGCGGTCCTTGTGCTGTGTGTCCGGGATCAGGAAGGAGGGGATGCCGGCCTGGATCAGTTCCGCGACCGTGGCTGCCCCGCTGCGCCCGATGTAGAAGTCCGCCGCCGCCATCACACTGGCGCTGTCGTCAAGGAAGCCGACCTGGCGGTACTGCACGGGACGCTCGGGCAGCTGTGAACCATCGACTGATGACTGCAGGAGCTGCATGCGTTCTCCTGCGACGTGCAGCACGCTCAGTTTGTTCCAGTGGGGATCCGGGCTTTCCGCTGCCCGGCGGATGAAGGAGGCCACCGTGCGATGGATCGGTGTGGCCCCCAGCGAGCCTCCCATCGCAACGAGCAGTCGCCGGTCCGGCTCAATGCCGAGCTCCCGCAATACGCGTCCCCGGTTCCTGGATACCGGCATGGCCGGGTAGCCACTGAGCCTGAGCTTGGCCTGGGCGCAGCGCCCGAGGAAGCCCAGGGCGATATCCGGGTTGGCGACGAACACGCGCCAGGCGCGCGGGGCGAAGTGCCAGTTGACGAGTCCCGGCGGGTCATTCATCTCGATCAGGACCACGGGTACGTTGCGTTCCATGGCGGCCCAGATCACGGGTGCGCTGACATAGCCCCCCGTGGCCAGCACGAGCCCCGGCTTATAGCCATCCAGCATGCTTCTGGCCTGCAGGAAGGGCCGGCCCAGCAGGATCGGCATGACGTGCTGGCGGAAGTAGGTCAGGTTGCGCAGGTTCAGGGCGCGGTAGGCGAAGCGGATGTCTATGCGCTGGAAGGGTATCCCGGCCGCGGGTACCAGCGTGGACTCAATGCGGTCGCTGCCCAGCCACTGGAAGTCGAGGCCCGGCAGCCGGTACTCCAGCGCGCGGACAACCGCCAGTGCCGGGAATACGTGACCTGCGGAACCACCCCCGGCCAGCAGGATCCTGCGAGCCGGGGCATCCCTGTGTGTGCCGGGAGCCATTCCCAATATATTACAGGCAGCAATGGATTGCGGTGGAGTTCAACAGGAGATGTCGGGCAAAGTGCGCAGCTGGTTCAGCCGCCCGATCCGCCGGAACCGGGTCCCCTGCCCCGGCCACCGCCGGAACCACCACGGCCACCGCCGGATCCACCGCGTCCGCCGCCGGAACCACCACGGCCACCGCCGGAACCACCACGGCCACCGCCGGAACCACCACGGCCACCGCCGGAACCACCGCGGCCACCGCCGGAACCACCGCGTCCGCCTCCGGAACCTCCTCGACTCCGGCCGCCGGAACTGCGCGGGCGATCATCGCCGCTGCTGCGTCCGCTGCGGGCATCCTCGGCATCCTGCTGGCCGCTTTCACCGTGGCGGTTGATGCGCTCACCGATGAACTTCTCGATGCGCTGCACCCCGCGGCCTTCACTGCGATCGGCCAGGGTCAGGGCCAGGCCGGCCTCCCCGGCGCGGGCCGTGCGGCCGACGCGGTGCACGTAGTCCTCGGGGTCCATCGGCACGTCATAGTTGACAACCAGTTCCACGCTGTCGATGTCCAGCCCGCGGCTGGCGACGTCCGTGGCCACCAGCACCTTGAGCTTGCCCTCCTTGAACAGCCTGAGCGCCTCGGCGCGTTCGGACTGCAGGCGGTCGGCATGCATGCTGGAAACCTTGCGGCCATCACGGGCCAGGCTGCGGGCCAGGTCGTCGGTGCGCTTCTTGGTACGGCAGAAGATCAGTACGCTCTGCCAGTCGCGCTCGTTGAGCACCTTGGCCAGGGCGCGCTCCTTGCCCTCGGCGCTGACCTCCAGCAGGTTGTGCTTGAGGCGGCTGGGTGGCTTGGTGCGCCCGATGCGGATCTCCTCGGGGTAGAACATGAAATCCGTTGTCAGTTTCTTGATTGCGGGTGTCAGCGTGGCCGTCATCATCAGGGTCTGGCGGCGCGCCGGCATGCGGTTGAGGATCGAGGACAGGTCGAGGATGAATCCCATGTCGAACATCCTGTCGGCCTCGTCCAGCACCACGTGGGTCAGGTCGTCAAACTGCATCCAGCCGTGCTGCATCAGGTCGATCAGGCGGCCCGGGGCGGCCACCACGATCTCGCGGCCCTCATTGAGCGCACTGATCTGCGGGCCGTCACTGACCCCGCCGTAGACGGCCACGGCACGCACGGTGCTGAGTTCCGCCAGCGCGTTCACCTGTTCGGTGATCTGGCCGACCAGTTCCCGCGTGGGAGCGATCATCACGGCCTGGGGCTTTAGCGGGGATGCCGGTTCGCGGTCGATCAGGGCGTTGAGGATCGGCAGGGCGAAGGCCCCGGTCTTGCCGGTGCCGGTCTGGGCGATGCCATAGAGGTCCTGGCCGCTGAGGGCCACGGGAATCACCCGTTCCTGCACGGGCGAGGGCCGGGTCCAGCCCAGCCGCTTGATGTTGTCAAGCAGAACCTGCTTCAGCCCCAGCTCGGCGAAAGTCTCAATGCTTCCCTCGAGTCCGGAGTCCACGGGCGCTTCAGCGCCTTCCTCAACTGACCTCTCTTCACTCATATGCACCGAGATTATAGCCGCCAGCGCAGCAGCGGGGGCGCAGCGGCAGAATGGAGCCGGGGACCTGCCACCCTTGTGGGGAGCACTGTTAGGATAAATTGATGGACCCCTGGCTGTTCCGCACACTGTCACTGCTCTGCATGCTGCTCGCCGGCTGGGTGACGGGCAGCCGCAGACCGGCCTGGCAGGCGGACGTCGGCACTCACGAGATTTCCGGCAGCGGATCACTGGAACCCAACATCCAGATCTTCCTCTGGATTCTGGCAGCCCTGGCCTTCCGCCTGCCGGGCTGGCCTGTAGCAATGGAATGGACAGACCTGCTGGACTGGGAACTCTTCCTGGGTGCATTCCTGCTGCATCCCGTAAGCTGGTTGCAGCTGGCAGTGTTACTGATCGGCTACCTGGCCTGTCGCCTGTGGCGGGAAATGCGTGGCACGCGGGACTTCGAATGAACGCGCTAGGATATTGCCAATGAACTTCCTGATCTACCGCTGTCTGGCCCTGGCCTGTGCCATCCTCGCCGGCTGGGCGCTGGGGCGCAGCAACCCCGGCTGGGATTCCGACATGGAGGGCGAGGTGGTCAGCTACCCCGGTGACTACCACAGCAGCCTGCGCCTGTTCGGTGGCAACTGCCTGGCGGGCACGGGCGCCATGGCCTTCTTCGGCATCATGGTGGTTGTCTGCTACTTCCTCGGCTGGCCGGGGGAGCTGCCGCCGGATGCGGTTGATGGTGAATACGCCTGGTTCATGGCCCTGTTCAGCCGGCCGGCCTGGCTGCTGGGCGGGAGCGCGGTGGCGGCCTATGTCGTGGCGAGGCTGACCGACAAGGGCCCCGCCGGCCCGCTGGAGTGAGCTCAGAGAATTGGAATTAGTCTGGGGTGTTGTTATTGAATATAGTCTTTTCGAAATCGAGTTGGAGGCAATCTTGACTAAGGCATGCTGCCCCGGCTGCCAGGGAACGGAGTTCGGGACTGATATCCGCAAGGATGAATTTCACGGCATGAAACTTGTACTTGTATACTGCATCAGTTGCGGCGCGGTGCAGGGAGTGCTGGATGGCAACGTAGATGCGAACTTCCGCGCAATTGGCAGAAAGCTGGAGCAACATATCAATCATGTGAACCCAGTGGCCCGAGTATTCAGCCGTATCCTGAGCTTTTTTGGAATCAAGCACTGAGCGGACCGCTTGCTGCAAATTTCGCCATCCCGCATACCGCACCCCTCATACCTCATACCGCACCCCTCTCACATCATTCCGCATCAGGCAAGGCCGGATGCCGATTTGCGATACCGGGGTCTGCTGAATATATATAGAGTGCCGCCTGGGACATGCCAGGCCGGTCCCATTCCGGTATACTGCCAATGTGGATCTCGTCGCAACACAGATCAAAATCAGCCTGACCGGCCTGTTTGGCAAAAGCGGGCGCTACTACGAATTCAGCAAACCGCTGGAAGTAATCGTTGAGCAGGACGAACTGGGAAACTGGATTCACTGGCTTAACGCATTGGAAATCTTCGCGGCGGAACCCACACGAGTGGAAAGTATGCATTCTCTCATGCAGATCATCGACGAACATTATGCTGTCTACGGGCATCTGCGTGACGAAAACTCCACTGCTGGCGCATTGAAAATTCGTGACAGGCTGAACAGGATCATCAAAACGGTCTACTGATGGTAGCCAGAAGCACGAGGCAGATCCGCAAGGCTCTTCTCAGGAAGGGCTTTGTAGAGGAGCAAAGCCATCACATTCAGTTCCATTTTCCGCATGACGGCTATGTAACTGATATTTGCACCTTCCTCAGCCATGGTTCCAAGGACTATGGCGACGCACTGCTGGCAGCGATGTCCCGCCAATTGCATCTGAGCAAGCCGGAACTGCTGCAGTTCATCGACTGCACGATGAGCGGGGACGACTACCTTGGTCTGATGCGCGAGCGTGGGCATCTCGAGTGATGCTCAGATTGTGATCCGCAATTGTTGCAGGCAATTGGCAAAGTTAGCTACAATCTCGCAATGGATAACGATCAGGCAGCAGCGCTGACCCGTGTCACCGGAATTGGCGGCATCATGTTCAAGGCGAAGGATCCGCAGGCCCTGGGGGCCTGGTATAAGCGGCACCTCGGGATTGACGTGCAGGTCTGGGGCGGCGCGGCCTTCCGCTGGACTGATGCGGATGGCCAGCCCGTGGCCGGCACGACGGCCTGGTCCATCGTGCCCGCCGACAGTGACTCCTTTGCCCCGAGCACGGCTGCCTTCATGATCAACTACCGGGTGGCTGACATCGCCGCACTCCTCAAGGCCCTCAGGGCCGAGGGCTGCAATGCGGCGGAGAAGTCCGAAGACTCGGAATACGGGAAGTTCGGCTGGGTGATTGACCCGGAGGGTAACCGGGTCGAACTGTGGGAACCCCCGGCCGGGCAGTAGCGCTCCCACATACCCCGCATCCCGCATCCCTTGCCCCTCGTCCCTTCTTCCTTGCTATAATCAGCGCGCAGCCGGCGAGGCCCGCTGCAATCACGCGATTC
>JAHEFU010000228.1 GCA_024645305.1 Planctomycetales bacterium | reverse complement strand
GCTGATTTCCAGGAGCGGCGCATGGCCTACTGGGATGGACGCGCCGGCGGGGAGTGGACTGAAGAGCAAATGACTGAGCAGAGCGAAACACAGCTGAAGTCGGAACTCCACAGCCTGCAGCTGGCCCTGGAGCGCTGGGCGATGGCCCATGAGATTGAGGATGGCGACGCGGACAGACACTGGGGCAACAACTATCCGGACTCGCTGAGCCAGTTGATGATAGTGCCATGCTGTCCCGAGCATCCGGACAGCGGCGCTTATGCCCAGCCTGGCTTCTATCCGAATCCCTTCAGTGATGTAGGCGTTGACAATTTCAATGCCCGCAGTGTGCCCTTCGGCTGGAAGCCCGGGGTGGCCGGCAACTTCAGTTACATTACGCAGTATAACGAACTTGGCAATGTCTGTGCCTATGTGCTGATTGCCTGGGGCGGCACGCAGGGCAGCGGGCATGACATCGATGGCGACGGCCAGGCGGATGGCGCAGTGATCATGCTCGCCGGCGGTGAGCCGCTGGATCATTATGGAATGGCCCGCCGGAACTGGTCTGCCGAACAGCGTGAAGCCGCTCGGCTGTTGTACTGGGACGGCGGCCAGCAGGTGGAACTGAACTGGCCGAAGTGAGGAGTGGGCAGATGGCAGTTGGCAGTGAGTTGCGGTATGCTGCATTGGTGAGATGAAGATTACGCGCACGATTTTGCTTTTAATTATGCTGCTGCTCGCGGGCTGCCTTGCCCCGTCTGGCACAAGCCTCTGGGTTGATGGCCTCAACCTGCCGCCTGGGTCGACCCAGCTGGGGATGATTACCATGGGCGATACCCAGAAGGTGGAGTTTGATTCAGATAGGGACTGGCCGGCCGTCAGGCAGCAATTCGAAAGCCAGCTATCCGCCCTGGGATACTCCGCACCCGAGCAGATCATGCCGGGAATCCTTGAGTTCAGGAAGGAAGGCGCTGAATTCAGCGTGCTGCTGCAGAACCACGCTGAAGTAGAGAGTGGAATTGATTACGTTGGCAAGTACGGGCTGGTTGTCAGCAGGAAGCAGTAATGAGTCTTCCATGGACAGTTAAGGGTTAGTTGCCAGCATCAGGAGATTGCTAGGATGAATGACAGTATGAACATCGTAGGAAGGGCTGCCCGGTTGAGGCAACTTGTCGCAGTGCTTGTGCTGGCGCTGGCAGCAGTTATGTTGCTGGCAGCTTGCCAGGAGGAAAAGGTGGTGGTGGTTTCCAGGTACTGGGTGCCTGGCCTGAAGCTGCCGGAAGGCTCAGAGGAACTGGCCAGCGGGGACCGCAAGGCCCTCAGCGAGTTTGACAAGGCCCCCGGCAAGAAGCTGACCCAGACCGTGCACTTCAGCAACCCCGCCGGCTGGGACCGCGTGGCCGGGGAGATGTACGGGCACCTGTGGAAGCTGGGCTACCAGGAAATCGGCTCACAGGCTCTGGGCATTGAGCAGATGACGGAGTACGACCCCGGGAGCTTCGAGGCCAAGAAGGGCAGCTATGACTTCAGGCGTCGCAATACAGATTACATTGTCACCATCCAGCACGACCGGGCCATGACCAAGAAGGCCTCGGACGAGGGACGCTACACCATCGTGATCTCCAAGCCGCCCGAGGACAAGCGCTGAGGCTGGCAGAAGCAGAAGCAGGTGGCAGAAGCAGAAGCAGGTGGCAGAAGCAGAAGCAGGTGGCAGAAGCAGAAGCAGGTGGCAGAAGCAGAAGCAGGTGGCAGCAATTGGTGATGAGTTGCCGCCGGCCTGCCGACATCCTTGCCTGGGCTCATCGCTCAGACTTGTCAGCTTGTCAGCTCAGCTCCGAAGATTGTCCGGATTGCTCCGGACCTCCGTGCGCCTGGATTGCACAGTCCTGGAATTCGTGTTATATACTACGCTATGGAGTATATAACGGCAGATAGCCGGGGGAGACTTACAGATGCGGCCAGTCATTAAGGACGATCACGCAGCATGCAGAGGAGAAAGCGCTGGCAGACGCGGCACGGGTCGCCTGCTGCTTTGCCTGGCCGCCTGCCTGCTGCTGATGCCGGCCTGCACCCCGGAGGATGACAGCGGGCCGGTTGTGACCGGCAAGGTGGAGACAGGGGCAAGCGCTGGCTCCGGGGCAGCTGCTGAGGATGCACATCCTGTCACACAGGAGGAAATGGATGAACTCTGGGCGGAACTCAGTGAGCCTGAACAGCAGCTGCTTGAGGAGAACATGCGCGGCAGGCATACATGGGAGCGCTACACCGCCTACTCCGACCCTGAGGCGATGTGGGACAACATGGATGAGCAACAGCGCCGGGTGGTGGAGGAAATCCAGCAGCAGGACCGCGAAGTCTGGATAGCGCAGCAGCGGATCACCGGGATGAACTATGACAAACGTAAGATCAGGGGCCTGCTGCAGGATGCCCTCAAGGACCTTCGACCGCTGGTATGTGTCGAACCGGGTGTGCTTGGCAATGCAATCGGCTGGCGGCTGCTGCATGAAATTGAGGAGAATCGCGAGGGGAACCGTCGCAGCATCACAGCACTGGAACCAGGCAACTTTGACGATGACCCGCAGGAAGAAGTGGCGATCAGTTCAAGGGGACTGCTGTTTGTAGAGCAGGATGGCAGTTCCTGGCGCAATGAGCTGCTGCACCCCTTCAGCGTGATGGCGGCTTTTGACTATGACGCTGATGGGCGGGATGAGCTGGTGGAATTCGAGATTGACCCGCAAGGGGATGGCAGCTACGGCTACGAATCGACGGGACTGCTGCGTGACATGGACGGGAATGTCGTTGCCAGCCTGCCGGGTACTACTTTCGGCATGCACTCGCCGGATATCGACATGGACGGAGACGGCATCCCGGAGCTGCTCGTCTGGCAGCGGCTGAAGGAGGTCTATGGCGAGCTTGACGGAGTCCGGACCGTGAGCTGGAGCGATACCCTGCTTTTTGCGATCGAGCAGGGTGGAGGCGAGGTCTTCAGGACGGAGTGCTCCAACTGGGATAACGTGATGAGCGGGGACGTGGATGGCGACGGCATGGACGAGCTGTTCATCAAGCGCAAGTCGGAGACTAAGCTGAATGCCTATGACGAGCTGTTCGTCGGACTGGAACAGGAGCCGCAGGATGTGCTGGCAGCCACTGGACACAGGGAACACAGGGAAATCCTGGCGCTGCTGGATTTCAACGGGGACGGCCGGGCGGACATGATCAGCAGTGGTCGGGTGTACCTCTCCTGGAATGGTGATACGACCAGCCTGATGCTGCCGGCGGGTTACATGCTGCCGCCGAAGCACCAGATGCCGCGGCCGCGGGCCGTCGTCTGGGAACGCGATGGTCAGCGCCTGCTGGCCGCACTGGTTGTCCGTGACTGGCAGGATAACCGCTCGGACACGCTTGTGATGTGGGAGCCGGACGGGCGTCTCGTGTACACGGAGCATTTCGGCGAGGAAGTGCTGGAGATCGTGCCGGGGGACGGTGGCAAGAGGCTGTATGTGCTGACACGCACGAGACTGCTGGCAGGGGAGTAGGCAGGGGGCAGTGGAAGAAGTGGAAGAAGTGGAAGAAGTGGGGGAAGTGGGAGAAGTGGAGGAAGTGGGGGAAGTGAAAGACGTGGGTAACCCGCCGTTCACGGCTGGGCCGGGGATGGCAACCGGGCATGAATGCCCGGAACGACAAAACCGGGGTTAAAATCCCGGCTGCCAATCTTCTTACTTCCTCCACTTCCCCCACTTCTCATACTTCTCTTACTTCCCCACTCATCACGGCCGGTACTGGTGCAGCATGCGCGGGAAGGTGATCACCTCGCGGATGTGCACCGGGGTGTCGGTGCCGCCGCAGACCCAGGCCGTGAAGCGCTCCATGCCGATGCCGAAGCCGGAGTGCGGCACGTTGCCAAAGCGCCGGCAGTCCAGGTACCACTGGAACTCATCCTCCGGCAGCTGATGGTGGCGCACCTTCTCGAACAGGCGCTCGGTGTCATCCTCACGCTGGCTGCCTCCGATCATTTCACCGGCGCCTTCATGCCCGATCAAATCGGCCCCGAGGACGGTGTAGCCGCTCATGCCCGCTTCCTTCAGGCCATCCGGCAGGTCCGCGAACACGGGGTCCACCACGCGCTCGCCGCTGTCATCCAGTTCATCCTTGAAGTAGAAGCCCTTGATCTCGATCGGGAAGTTGGAAACGAACACCGGGCGGTCGAACTGGGCGCCGATCAGGGTTTCGTCCGGCGCGCCGAAATCCTCACCCCAGCGGAATGGCTTCGCGCTCGGCAGGGCCGCTGGCTTCGCGGCATCGTTGTCATCATCGTCATCGTCGTCGCTGGCAACGACCGCCTTGCCGGAGGCCTGGAACTCAGAGATGGAACAGGCCAGCCAGGCTGCGCGCAGCTCTTCCCATGTGAGCTTCTTCATGGTACGCAGTGAGCCG
>JAHEFU010000045.1 GCA_024645305.1 Planctomycetales bacterium | reverse complement strand
AGGTCGTGATCGACCTGGAGGGCATCGGCCGCACCGACGTGACCTGGGACGGCCAGCTGTTCATGCCGGATGTCGTGCGCATCCGCGGCCTGATCAGCGAGGTCAGCGATATGCGCCGCTGGAGCATCACCGTGCTGTTTGACCCGACCGTGCTGGAATTCGATCGCGGCCGCCGCAGCGGACTGTTCAGTGGCTCGACCGTGTTCTTCAGCAACAACTCAAGCGGGGTGATCACCATCAGTGGCCAGGTGCCGGCCAGTGACGGCGGCATCACGGGCGAGGGCGAGATCTTCGTGCTGGAGTTCCGCCCGGCGGACTTCGGACTGACCACCGTCGAGGTGGATGAGGCCGAGCTGAGCGACAGTTTTGACAACCGGATCGATGCTGACAGTGGCGATGATGTTGACGTCAGCGTTGACAGCATCACGGCCGGCGTCGCCAATGTACGGGATCGCATCAAGCGTTAGACCGGCGCGGAGGAGCAGATGAAGCAGCAGCGCCTGTGGACGTCCCTGGGCTTCGCCCTGGCCTGTTTCGTGCTGCTGTTCCTGCTCTACACCACTCCCGGCAGCCGTGCCGCGCTCGATGCGGTTGACACCATGGCCCTGAACTGGCACTATGCCTTCCGTGGCCCGCTTGAGCCGGACAGCCGCCTGCGGGTGATCGGCATCAGCGAGAATGACATCCAGCTCTTCCGCGAGGAACTGCATGTGCCGTATCCCCTGCCGCGCGACTGGTACGGCACCCTGGTTATCCGCCTGACTGACAGCGGCGCGCGCATCATCGTGCTGGACATCCTGTTCGCCGGCGAGGACAGCTGGGACAGTGCAGAGGATGAAGCCCTGCGCGACGCCATCCTCTACGCCCGCGAGCGGGATTGTGAGGTGATCCTTGCGGCGGCGATCGAAACCATGATCCTGCCTTCCTCCACAGTGCGCACCAAGGTCACCCCGGCCCCCGCCATCATGGAAGCCGATCCCCTGCTGGGGCTGGCCAATACCACACAGAAGCTTGGTTACCGCACGGACGAGCATGCCTGGGACACGATGCAGGATGGCCAGGAGGTGCTGTATTCCCAGGCGGCGCAGGCCTTCCGTGTCCACTGCGCGCAGGAGGGCCTGGAGTTCGAGGCCCTGCTTGACAACGCCGTCAGCACGGACGGCTACTACCGGATCAACTACTGCCGGCAGCTGGAGAAGGACCACCACGTCTCCACCTCAATTGGCAACATATTCAAGAACGAACTGTTCGAGGGCCGCGACCGGGAGGCACTGGATTCCGCCGAAGCGGTCCGCCTCCAGAAGAATTTCACCGGCAGCTATGTCTTCGTGGGCAGCCGGGCGGCCGCTGACAACGACTATTTCCAGACGCCCTATGGCACGATGTACGGCGTCGACACCAATGCCAGTGCCTTTGATACCCTGCTCAGCGGACGCTCCATCAAGGTGCTGCCACCGGTTGTCGTACTGCAGGTGGCCTTCCTGCTGACGCTCCTGGCCTGGCTGACCAACCAGCTCAAGCCCGTCCGTCGGGTCTGGCTGGCCGGCCTGCTGATGCTGGCGGCTGTCGTGATGCTTGACCTGTTGCTGTTTTCCAGGAGCTCCGTCGAGCTGTCCTTCAGCATGACGACCCTGGGCTACGGCCTGCCGCTGCTGGCCTGCTTCTTCCACAGTGCGATCTCGGATGAGCTGGCGGCGCGGCGCATCCGTAACCTGTTCGGGCGCTATGTTGCCAGCGAGGTGGTTGAACAGATCGTTAAGGACCCAGCGCTGGCGGACCTCGGCGGGGTGGAGCGCACTGCGGCCGTGATGTTCAACGACATCCGCAGCTTCTCGACGATCAGCGAGCAACTCAGTGCGGCCCAGGTGGTGGAGTTCCTCAACCTGTACTGGGGAATTGTCAATAACATAGTGATCCGCAACCACGGCTGGATCAACAAGTTCCTCGGCGACGGTATGGTGGCCTGCTTCGGCGGACCGGTGCCCACCGAGAAGCCGGTGGAGGACAGTGTTCGTACTGCGCTTGAGATCGTCCGGGCACTGCACGACGAACTCTGGCCGCAGCTGGACGCCCGCGGCCTGCCGCGCTTCCAGATCGGGATCGGCATAAATGTCGGGCGTGTGATCATGGGAAACATCGGCTCCGACCTGCGCCAGGAGTACACCGTGATCGGGGACGCCGCGAATGTGGCCAGCCGGGTGGAAAGCCAGACCAAGGAATACGGCTGGAGCATCCTCGTCACCCAGAGCGTGGTGGACGGGGCCGGAGATTCCTTCGAATTCCGCTTCGTGGGCAGCCAGCAGGTCAAGGGCCGCAATGAGGAAGTGAAATTCTACGCGGTACTGGAGTCTGCCCGGGAAGAGACCTTCCGGCTGAAGGACAGGCTGGATTGACAACCAGCGCTCCGGGTCGGAACGCGCAGCTCTGCTGCGCATGGTCAGCGCAGCTTGGCTGCGCTTGAAGCTGCAGGCTCAGGAAAACCTGAATGCCTTTCTATTGCCTCTTGGTCTGTCCTGTTCCCGGTAGTATCCGTAGCTGGAAAATTGCCAGTCTTCCATGTGTTGGCAGAGACCGGCAGCAACGGGGTTGTAGTGAATGTAATATGCAGCACTGACCAGATGACTCCGATTCCTCACGAAGCGGTCGAAGTAGTCTTTCTGCCAGAAGGGTCCACTTCGTCCAAGTATCCGGTTTGCTCTCACGGCCGTATATGACTTCCAGCTTCTGACAATGGCAGACAGCGCAAAGCCCTCCATCTGCTGAATGATGCAGTGAACATGGTTTGGCATGATGACCCAGCAAAGCAAGCGGTAGCGTTCATTATGGAAGTACTGCAGTGCCTGCTGCACCATGAGACCAATCTTTGGATCAGCCAGCCAGCACTTTCCAAATCCCTTGTCCAGATCATCATCGAGGAGACTGAACAACTGCTGGATTTCATTCACTTGAATTCCGTGCTCTAGTTCATATGCCCGCGAGGGGTCAAGGGAATCCTTGAGCCTGAAAGTTATGGACTGGATCAGTTCCGGCTCATCAAAGTGCGGCAGATATCCTCTTGTGTGGAAGCCCTTGTGTATTTCAAGCTCCTCAATTTCATTCTTCATTTACAGAATATAACATAAAAACCAGATATGACATAACATGTAAATATGCAGCAGTTTATCGATTTTAGAATGGGAACTTGGGAATCGAAGCTGCGCTATACTGCCAAACTGCAGCGTGACCCAGTCACGCGAGCCATGCGCAGCAGAGCTGCGCGTTCCTCAGCAGGCTGGATAAGCATTAATAAGGTATAACCCGCGCCATGTGGGTAAAATATAGTGAACCATGTTACGGGAGTTAACTATATGCGCATCCTGATTGCAGCATGCATGCTGGTACTGGGCCTCAGCACCGGTGCCTTTGCCCAGGCCGGCTACATTTACCAGTCCAGTGGTCTGGAGTGGGTCGGCACTGCCCCGGTGCAGGCCGGTGACACGATGAAGGCCCTGATCACATTGCCCAACGGCCAGACCGCGATCGGTGACATGTACGTCAACGGCTGGTTCGAGGATGACCTGTTTGGTTACTGGGAAGGCATCTTCAACAACTATTACTACTACTACGATGTATACAGCGGCTACTGGAAGCCGGGCCCGGTGGGCTATCGCTATGCCACGCTGAATTTCCAGGGCAATGTGCTGGAGGGCTGGGCCCGCCAGTTCGGCCAGGTGGTGGATTACAACATCTTCCTCGGGCGCGACGGCGTGCTGTACAAGCGCATGCTGATCAAGCGCAACCGCCGCCGTGGGACCAACCGCCGCCGTGAGGTGGTTTACAGCTACTTCCTCAATACAGAGACAGGCGAGCGCAGCGATGGCGGGGCTTTGCCTTATCGAGTGATTTCCGGCAATGCCGAGGATGTGGTGGAGCTGATCAACCAGCAGATTGCCGACAATGAAACGGTGCTTGCTAACTTCATCAAGGACAACCCGCTCTTCCCGCAGTGGCAGACCGAGGCCTATCTGGCGCCGCAGGAAGTGGTGGTCGCCACGAGTATCCCGAAAAGCGGGGAGCTGAGCCTGTTTGAGCTGATTGAAGGGGAAATCGGTCCCATTGAGGTAGGTAATGCCACGACTGATGCCGAGGCCGCCGAGGTTCAGGCGGAAGGTTCGGGTGAAGCAGCGCCTCAGTCTGAATAACAACTGAACTGAATCCAGAGGCCGGATCACCCTCGGGTGGTCCGGCTTTGTTTGTAAGGGGAGCAATGTGTATAAATTTGTGATAGTCCTGCTGGCGATGTGCGTCATATCCGCTCCACAGGGACCTGCGCAGGCGCAGACTGAGGAACCCGCGGGCCGTGTGCTGCAGCTTGCCGATGCGTACCAGGATGGATTCCTGCGCATGGCGGCTGTCAGCTGCTTCAGTGTTTACAGCAGCTCCGGCTTCGTGTTCGGTGATTTCCTCAATGGGGTGATTGATGGTCCGACCGCCATCAACAGCCTGGAGCAGGTGGCCCTGCTGCACAGTGTTTCATACACGGCGGTTGCTGAAATTGAGCAGCTCACGCCGGAGTCAGACAAGCTCGGGCTGGAGGAACTGGGATCGATCCGCGGTATCCTCGAGAGGGAGAATGCCCTGCTCAGTGCGCTGCTGGATCTGTTCAGTGAGGGCGGCGTCGAGGAGTTTGAGCTGGTCAAGCACGAACTGGGACTTGTGGAACAGGCACTGGACGACTATACTAACCCACCGGCCAAGTAGTCCGGGACACGCGCTGGTCGAAATCAATCACTGTTGGACTGGGAACAATCGGGTAGGCTGATGTCTTTCACGACGGCGCTGGCGGATCTGGATAGCCATGGTGGCAGGCCTTCGCGCACGGGTCAGACCCCCAGAATCCTCGCTGTGCTTCTCGTAATCCTGCTGGCCTTCATCGGCTGGACATTCTTCTGGATGGCCCAGAGTCACCGCGACGCCCTGCTGGCGGCCCGCGAACGGGAGATCCAGGACAGCGTGGAAGCGGCCCTCGCCATGATCAGTGTCGTCCGCAGCCGCGAAGCCGAAGGCATCCTCAGCCACGCCGAAGCGCAGGAGCTGGCACTCGACTATGCCACGAGCGTCCGCTTCGGACCCGAGGAGAACGGAATCCTCTATGTCATTGACAGGCAGGGCACGATGCTGCGGCACCCGCTGGATCCGGCCCTGGACGGCACAGACGTTGCCAATATGAACGATACCTACGGCAAGCGCTTCATCGCCCAGATCCTGGACCTCGTCAGCCGGCAGCGCATGGGCTCCATCAAGTATTCAAAGGACTGGCAACACCTGGGCGGCTGGCCGGCCACGCACATGGCGCAGGCCACGACCTTCAGTGAGTACGACTGGGTGATCGTGGCGGACATTCCGCTCAATGACATTGAAGCCGCTGTGGATGCCGACATCAAGAAGCAGGCCGTGGTGGTGGTCGTGATGTGCCTCGTGCTCGGGGTGATCATCACCATCACCCTCAAGCGCCTGCTGCTGACCAGGGTGGACGAGCTGATCCGCGTCAGCCACGCCATCGCCGCCGGTGACTACAGCGCCCGTGTTGCCAATCCGCAGACCAGTGAGCTGGCAACCCTGTGCGAGGCCATCAACAACATGGCGGCGGGGATCCAGGAGCGCGATGCCTCGATCGGCTTATCACAGCGCACAGCGGTGTTCGCCCTCGCCAAGCTGGCTGAGGCCCGGGACAATGAGACCGGCGGCCACCTGCTGCGTGTACGCGAATACGCCACGCTGCTGGCCAGCCGCATGCGCGGCTATGAGGGCTGGAACCAGATCATTGACGAGCAGTTCACCCGTGACATCTATGACGCGGTGATGCTGCATGACATCGGCAAGGTCGGGATCCCGGACGTGATCCTGCTGAAGCCGGCCTCACTGGACGACCACGAGCGGGCGATCATGATGTCCCACACCCTGATCGGTGCCAACACGATCCGCGCCGCACGCCAGCAGATGAAGGTGGAGAGCGGCTTCCTCAACATGGCGGAGCAGATCGCGCGCTCGCACCATGAACGCTGGGACGGGCAGGGCTATGTGGAGATGCTCAGCGGCACGGACATCCCGGCGGCGGCCCGCATCTTCAGCGTGGCCGATGTGTATGACGCGCTGACAACCTCGCGGCCCTACAAGCCGGCCTACTCGCATGAGGAAACGGTGGAGATGATGGTAGCCGACCGCGGCAAGCGCTTCGACCCGGAAGTGCTGGACTGCTTCATCGAATCGGCGGAGGACTTCAACCGCATCCGCCTGGAATTCGCGGCGAAGTAGGGGGACTGACGCCAGTCAGGCTGGGAGGTGCGGCGCGAGTGGCACAACAGGAGGCCCGGAGCCATCCGGGCAGGTGGAGCTCAGCTGTAAAGCTGACAACGAGCACACAGAGGGATTAACCACAGAGCTCACGAAGAGCGCGGAGTTACACAAAAAAGTGATTTCCATCCGGGATCGATTGGTCTCGCCTTATGCAGCTTCCTACTACAAACCACATGATTTTTGTTATATTCATGTCTTATGCAGGTGGGATCACCCCTCGAGGAATGTCTTAGTGAGACCAATGGTCCAGACGGCCTTGACCTCTGGTTTCGCCGTACTTCAGCGGGCTGGGTGCGAAAGCATTACCTGGTTGTGATCATCCCCCTGCTGCTGCTGACAATCCACACAAAATTCCAGATGGACTACATGGCGAAGTATGGATACGCAGCAAAACTGAATGGAATGGGAGGATGCGTACTGTTTGTTCACCACTGGACTGATGACATGCTGCCCGTCCTGCTGGATATCATCATTCCCTTGTCGTTCATATTGCTGCCAGCTTATTGCGTAAGTTGCCTGTCTAAATGCATTCCCGGTGTGGAACTGATCGGTGGGAAATCTGAAACGCAGTTCTTCAGGAGGCTGACCTGGTTGTCAACCAGGACAATCATGCCCGGTGTGTTTGCCGTGGTGATGTCTGCGATCCTGGTCTGGGAAACACAGCTGATACAGATCGACAGGCTGTTTCTGTTCACTGACTATCTTCCTCTGCTTATTGGGGCATCTGTGATAAGTCTGCCCTTGTCAGCATTGCTCTCCTGGATGATTGCCACTGTTTCCGTTAGAATGCATGGCACAAGACCATTCAGTACGTACTTGGCAATCATGCTACTACTACTGCCGTTTTTCGTCCCCATGTTGCTGGATGTTTCCACGAACCACAGAATCACACTGGCTGTTGATCAGTCCCTGGGACTCTATCTCGTGTGGATTTTCATTCTCTGCGGATTTCTGGCAATCCTGAGTTTGAAGGCACCGACAGGGTTTGTGGAACGACTGGACAGCATGCAGGCAAATGGCTAAGTGCTTGCAACTTCCGCGCGACCCGGATGCGCGGATGCGCAGCGCAGGCCCAGACCTTCGAGCGATCAGCGAGAAGGAGAAAAACAATGGCCCCGGGATGGGTATCCGGGGCCAATGCAGATGGAAATTGATGGGAATGATGGGATATGGGAATCGCACATTCAGTCGGCAAGGTACGCAACCTTGCCCGTTTACCGATTGTCAGAGTGCCACACTCCGGGTCTGGAGAACCGGGGTTTGCGGCCCCGGTTTTTCCAAACCATGTGTAATACCCGAACAGTCGAGGGGCTAAACAGGTGCGTGGAAATTCGATGAAAGAGATGGAAGTTCAAGAAGTAGAAGAAGTGGAGGAAGTCCAAGAAGTTGAGAAGTCGGATTTCAGAAATTGAGAGCTCACATTTTCCTGGTCGCGGCAAGACCGCGCCGGTCCTTGATTCCCGAGATTACGGATCGGCGTTCAAGCCGATCCCTACTCAACACTTTTTCCACTTCCCCACTTCTTCCACTTCTTTCACTTCTTACACTATCCTCTTCCCATGTCCGATTCCCCCCGCAGACTGTATTTCGCCTATGGCTCAAACCTGTCGCGTGAGCAGATGACACAGCGTTGTCCCGCAGCCCTGCCGCTGGCGCCCTATGCCCTGGGCGGCCACCGCCTGGCCTTCGTAGGAGAAGGCAACTCCCGCTGGGGCCGGGGAGGCGTGGCCACCGTGATCCCGCAGGCCGGCAGCAGCGTACCCGGTGCCCTGTGGCTGCTGACACCTGAATGTGAAGCAGCGCTGGACCAGTTTGAAGGCGTGGCCAGCGGACGCTATGTGCGTGATGAGCAGCTCATGCAGCATGACGGCAACCCGGTGCTGATTTACATTGCCACCCTGGAGCGCGGGACGGAAAACAAGCCCAACCGGAAGTACCTGGACGTGATTCATCTGGGGTATGCAAACTGGCAACTGGATCCCTCCGGGCTGCTGGGAACAGAATGCTACGCTGCAGACGAAAACTGGCCGGCCTGACTTACTTCGCCGGGCCGATTTCCAGCTGTCCCGGTGTTTCCATGATCACCAGTGACTCGTCCGTCGTACCGGGCGGCAGCCAGTCGATGCGCAGGGACGTGACCGTTGCCAGAGCCTGCTGTTCGAGTACCGATGACAGCGGTACCCAGCTGGAACCGCTGCCGAAGCGCAGGCGGATGACCGGCAGGGGCAGCAGAGCCGGGGGATCCGCCGGATTGAAGGGGTAGAGGTAGCCGCCAAACAGTGGTGCCTGGCAGGGCAGGCCCAGCTCCGTGACACTCTGCAGCTGCAGGCCAGCCAGATTGCCGAAGCCCACTGCGTTCACCCCGAAGCATTGCCGGTTGTCAGCGCCGGGCAGTCCGATCATGAAGCTCGTGCTGCTGGTCATGGCGAGGCCGGCCGCGGGCAGTGGTCCCGGCAGCTGGCTGTCCCGGGCGGCGGACTGCGGCAGGCTGCAGCTGGCCAGCGTAAGTTCCTGGCCTGCGAGGTTCCACAGCACGCTGCCGTCAACCTGGTTGGAGATGCGCAGGTCATCGGGCCAGTCCAGCGGGACATGCACCCCGATCACGATCCGGTCACCGACCTCGATGTCCGGGTACAGGGGCGAGAAATCCAGGATGTACTGGCCGCGGTAGACATTCACCGGGTTACCCACGATCAGCGGGTAGGCCCCACCGAAGAAGCCGCTGCCTGCCGGAATGTCCGTCAGCAGGGCATCCCCCGGAATGCTGGTCCAGTCCAGGGACTGTTCCTCATTGAGGTAGTTCACATTGTCGGAGGGCAGGATGCTGAACACGGCCGATTCGTCATGCAGGGTGGCATCGTAGGCCTTCACATGGACGGCGTCCGTCCCGCTGTAGCAGACCACGTTGGCCCGGGAAGGCAGGCCTGCCGCCGGGATATCCGTGCGCAGGCGGCGCACCGGCTGCAGCACAGTCCCGAGGTCCACACCGGGGCGGTTGAACAGGAAGGTGGCGGGCGGTTCCACGATGCGGATCACCCCACCACGGCGGTTGTCGATCACCAGGCTGTAGGCCAGCCTGGCCTGGGGCAGGGGAATATCCAGCAGGGGATCCTGCACGTAGCTGATCTCAGCCGGAGCCAAAGCCGCATCCTGCTGTGCCATGCCCGGCAGGGGCAGGACCAGCAGTGCGCCCAGCAGTAGCATTCGCAGTGCCCGCATACCTAATTAATATAGCTTTAGTTTCCCGGATTATGCAGGGTGCTGACTGGGGAGTGCTGTACTGCTACACTAATTCCATGGACGGACAGGACAAAAACAAAGGGGCTAAGGCGGCGGGCATGACTCCGCTGATGATGGGACTGCTGGTGGTGGCGATCCTCGTTGCCGGCGGCCTGGGTATCTACGCCTGGCGGCAGATTGAGGAAGCCAAGGCGATTCCAGTCGCGGACATCCTCGCTGACCTGCGGACCTATGATGGCCGGATGGTGCATGTGAAGGGCAAGGTCACCAGTACTATGAACCTGATGGTCAAGTGGTTCGAGCTCGATGACGGGACGGCGACGATTACCGTGGTGACCGAACGCGGCCTGCCCACCATCGGCGAGGAAGTCGAGGTGGATGGCCAGGTGGATGAGCTGTTCAACCTCGGTGGAATCAGCAAAACCGTGATCATGGAGCTTCCTGAGCGGGAATAAGGTGCCAGGGGCTTGATTTTCCCGGTTTTCCCGGTAAAATACCTGATCCCCGCAAGGGGTTCTCGATGGATTGTCTCCGGGGCAAACCAGCCGGACTCGGCCGCTTCCATGCGCCGTCAGGCGCTGGCCTTTGTGATATAATCTCGCGAGCTAAGTAAAAAGGTAGAAGAAATGGGCGCCTGGAGGCGTCCGGGAGAATTAGAAATGTCGATGGATGCAGACGTTCGAGCTGGAATACTCGCAAAGTTCCAGCACCACGAGAAGGATACGGGTTCAGCGGAAGTTCAGATCGCTCTGCTGACTCAGCGCATTGAAGACCTTAACGGTCATCTCAAGATCCACAAGAAGGACAAGCACTCACGCCGTGGCCTGCTGCAGATGGTTGGCCGGCGTCGCAAGTTCCTCTCATACCTGCAGAAGAAGAGCTTTTCCAAGTACCAGGAAGTGATCAAGGAACTCGGCCTGCGCAAGTAGGCTGGTTCCGTAACCATTTTCTGAAGCTTCTCATTCTTCTTCCACTCTGCTACTGATACCTTTTTACCTGGCCGTGTGTGCGCGCAAGTGGCGCGCAATTGATATATAAGAGGCTAGAAGTGAAAAAATTCAAAATGGACCTTTCCCAGGGGTCTGATTCCTTTTCCATCGAATCCGGTGTGATTGCAAAACAGGCCGGCGGCGCGGTATTGCTGCGCCATGGTGACTTCGTCCTGCTGTGCTGTGTCACGGCCAGCCGTGAGCCGCGGGAGGGCATAGACTTCTTCCCGCTGATGGTGGACTACGAAGAGAAGTTCTACGCAGCGGGCAAGTTCCCCGGCGGATTCATCAAGCGTGAGGCCCGGCCCTCCGAACAGGCGGTGCTGCTCAGTCGCAAGATTGACCGCACGATCCGCCCGATGTTCCCCGATGACTACCACAACGATGTGCAGATCGTCGTCACCGCGATGTCCCAGGACAATGAGACCGTGCCGGATGTGTATGCCATCAACGGTTCCTCAATTGCCCTCGCGATCAGCAACATCCCGTATGACAACCCGATCGCGGCCTGCCGCATCGGCCGCATCAACGGCGACTTCATAATCAACCCGACCTTCGAGCAGATGGAGGAGAGCGATCTCGACCTGCTCGTGTCCGGTACGAAGAACCGCATCAACATGATTGAGGACGAAAGCAAGGAAGTGCCGGTGGCCGTCGTCGGCGAAGCCGTCGAACTGGCCTTCAAGCACCTCAGCGAGCTGGCCACGAAGATTGCCGAGATCTCGAAGGAGTACAGCCGCGAGAAGGCCTCCTACACCGCCAAGCCCGAGATTGACAGCGCCCTCGCCGCGAAGATCGAGGCCTTTGCCAATCCGAAGATCAAGGAACTGATCCCGGCGGACGGCAAGGAGGACCTGTTCGGCAAGCTCAGCGCGCTCAAGAATGAAGTGGCGGAGCATATCCTCGCGGGCGACCCCGAAGCTGACAAGGGCATGGTCAAGAACTACGTCGGCAAGCTCGTGAAGAAGCAGGCCCGCGCCATGACGATGCAGGGCACCCGCATTGACCACCGCGCCCCGGGCGACATCCGCCCGATTGAGTGCATGGTGGACCTGCTGCCCCGCGTGCATGGCTCCTCGCTGTTCACCCGGGGCCAGACCCAGGTGTTCAGTGCCCTGACGCTGGGCAGTGGCGGCGACCGCCAGCGGATTGACACCGTCAACTTCGATGCCAGCAAACGCTACATGCATCATTACAACTTCCCGGCCTACAGTGTCGGTGAGACCCGGCCCAACCGCGGACCGGGCCGGCGTGACATCGGTCACGGCGTGCTCGCCGAGAAGGCCGTGCTGCCGGTGATCCCGGCTGAGGATGACTTCCCGTATACGATCCGCCTGGTCTCGGAGACCACGGAAAGCAACGCCTCCTCCTCCATGGCAGCCACCTGCGCCAGCACCCTGTCGCTGATGGCGGCCGGTGTGCCGATCACGCGCCCCGTGGGTGGAATCTCCATCGGCCTCGTGACTGATGGTGACGACTACAGGCTTCTGATGGACCTCTCCGGCTTTGAGGACTTCAACGGCGACATGGACTTCAAGGTGACCGGTACCCGTGAGGGCATCACCGCGATCCAGCTGGACGTGAAGATCGAGGGCCTGACAGTGGCGATGGCCAAGGAGACCCTGGAGCTGGCCTACAAGGGCTACGTGGATGTGATTGAGCAGATGGAGGCAGTGATCTCCGAGCCGCGCAAGACCATCAGCCAGTACGCTCCGATGCTGGAGATGCTGCAGATCGACGTGGACCAGATCGGTCTCGTGATCGGGCCCAGCGGCAAGAACATCAAGAAGATCGTCAGCGAGACCGGTGCCGAAGTCGACATTGACGATGAGGGTCGCGTGTTCGTGACGGGCACCGACCACGAGGGTGTACAGCGTGCGCTGTCCATCATCCGGGCGATGACAACCACTGTCAAGCAGGGTGACGAGTTCAAGGGCGCCGTTGTCAGACTGATGCCGTTTGCGGCATTCGTCGAGCTGGTGCCGGGCCGTGATGGCTTCCTGCACGTTTCCAAGGTGGCTGACCACCGCGTGGAGAACATCGAGGATGAACTCAAGATTGGCGACATCATTCCGGTCAAGATCGAGGAGATCGATGAGGCCGGCAAGATCAGCCTGATCCGCACAGACGTTGAATACACCCAGCGTGACCGTGGTGGACGCGGCGGTGGTGGTGGAGACCGCGGTGGACGTGGCGGCGGTGACCGTGGTGGTCGCGGCGGCGGCGGTGGCTATGGCGGAGATCGTGGCGGACGCGGCGGTGGAGACCGTGGCGGACGTGGTGGCGGTGGCGGCTATGGTGGCGGCGGAGACCGCGGTGGACGTCCCCCGCGTGATGGCGGCGGCAGACCTCCCCGTGACGGTGGCCAGCGCTCCGAACAGGGCAGTGGACGCACCGGCGGACGCAGCGGCGGCTTCGGCGGTGGCAACGACGGCGGCAGCTCTGAAGGCGGCGGTGGCGATGACAAGCACGGCTACACCGACTAGCGGATAAATCTGCCAATTGAGACAAAAAAGAAACCCCGGGGAAAACTCCCCGGGGTTTCTTTTTTGGTACTTGATAGAAAAAAAAGGCTGGTAAACTTCTCTTGAAACTACCTCACAAAGGAGGATGGAACGAATGAGATTCGGGTTGTTAATCATTATTGCGATGGTAACAGCGTATGGTGGTCAGGTGCATGCTTCAATTCCTGCGCCAAACACTGGTTACTGCTATACGCCAACGTATACCGAAACCCCCACTGAGTCTGATGGACCATGCACCGTAGGCTGGTGCTTGCCATCTTGCAGTGGCACTGGCACAGTAAGGACTACTTCGAAGGAACATGGATGCGATTTCAATCAAGTTGCATGCAGTACTGTATGAATCACACACAACGGCAGAGCACTATCGTAACTGAGTGCACTTGGTGTGAAGGTTGCTGGGGTGAGGAAAACTACGGTGCTCCTGTGGAATGCTACAAATGCCGCTAAAAATAGCAGGAGGGAAACAAATGTTCTATGCACGACACATAATTGCTGCTATGACTTCTGTCATTCTCTTGGGATATTCAACTATTCCAGCAGCAGCTCATCCCAGCGAGGAATTTGCGGCAAGGGAAACGCCAGTAGACTGGGATCAGCGCGAGAACCTGCTTATGGGTCTTGACAACGGTACGCTTGTCTTTCCTGACCCTGTCCCATCAGCTGAGCTGTCAGAAACCGAACGCTACATGCTGTTCGGATGCGACTGCGGCGGTCCTAATGCCACAATTGCGGAGTCAACGGCCTTTCTTCCCTGGTACATCTACATATACCGGATCGTCAAGAACTACGAGCACTTCACTGGCGAGGTACCCGCAGTAATCACGCCAGAAGTCGTCGCACAATCCATGAACAAGAGTCTGCAGGAGCTTGATCCGGTGTATCTGGAGTTTGCCAAGAGTCCGATCACAGGAGAATATCCTACGCTGAACAGTGAGAATTTCTCCCCTGGCAATCTGTATATAAGGCTGATCACCACGCCAGAGAGGATTTATCTTGCATCTCATCTTGAGAAGTACCAGGAGGAATGGATTTATCACAGATCCTACGATGATGAGATCCAGGCTTATCGCCAGATCAAGTACCTCTCGCCGATCTTCTACGTGAGATCCTACGGCGACAGCGGGATTCTGTATGGTGAAATTCTGTATAGCAAGGCTTTTGAGGATTCTCTTTAATCAAGCGTCATATGAGCGACGACCGCTACGGCTACGCCGACTAGTCTCACAGCCTTACAACTGATTGGAACAAGGAAGCCCGGGGTACTTGCCCCGGGCTTTTTGCTTTTGGGAGGGCAGATTCATCTTGCAAACTACACTATACATAAGTTAGTATATTTATATGTACAGCTATTCTGAACCACAACTGCTGCAGGGGATCCTTGCCCAGCTGGCGCGGGGCAACATGCTAATGGAAGAGGTGCTCAGGCGCCAGGAGCAGCTTGAGCAGCGCATGCAGGCGCTGGAGGAAAGCACCGAGGAACAGCTGCGCCGCCAGTCCGTGGAAATCCGCAGCCGCATCGACGACCTGCTGATGAGGGTGTAGGCCAGGGCAGCAGGAATCGCATTGAATTTCTGGCAACACACAGGCAACCCGTGGTAATTGGCGACATCGCATCAGCAAAGGGCTGAAATGGGCCCCGGACATGCCCATAAATTGCCATTTTTTAGCACATCGCGGGCCACTGTGTTATAATCCTTTCCGATTCATGGGACGATTCCGTCCCAGATCTGTCCGAAGCCTGATCGGAGCTTTACTCAGCAGTCACAGGCCAGCCGTTGGAATGTCCAGCGGCTTTCCGGTATTTCTACCGGAACACGCTACGGAAACTGACCACCGCGTCGTTGCGTGTCCCTGACAGCATTTGCGGGAGATGTCATGGAAATCATTGATTATGTGTTGTTCGGCACCTACATGCTGGCAGTCCTGGGTGTGGGACTCTACTTCTACAACAAGAACAAGACCGCGGATGACTACTACGTCGGCGGCCGCTCGATCAGCTCGACCCATGTCGGCCTGAGCGTGGTGGCCACGGACGTGGGTGGCGGTTTCAGCATCGGCCTCGGCGGTGTGGGCTACCTGATGGGCCTCTCCGGCTCCTGGCTGCTGTTCACGGGCCTCGTCGGTGCCTGGCTGGCGGCTGTGTTCGTGATTCCACATGTCAAGACTATGGACATGGAACATGGCCTGCTGACCTATCCTGACTTCCTGCGCCGACGCTTCGGGACTAAAGTGGCGCTGCTTGCCGCACTGATCAGCGGAATCGGTTACATGGGATTCACAGGAGCGCAGGCCCTGGCTGGCGCCACGCTGGCCAGCGCGACCATATTCCCAAACACAGTACTCGGGCTGGAGCCGCTGCAGTTTTCGCTGTACGTGATCGGCCTGTTCACCGTGGTCTATACCGTCATCGGCGGGCTCAAGGCCGTGATCCACACGGACAGTATCCAGTGGGGCGTGCTGCTGTTCGGCCTGATCTTCCTCGGCATTCCCTTCGCGATCATCAAGATCGGCGGCTGGAACACCCTGTTGTCATCATTGCCACAGGAATTCTGGACGCTCAACAATGTACAGCCCCACGGCTGGACGACCTTTGCCAACTGGATGATCACGATCATCCCGATCTGGCTTATCGGCATGACGCTTTACCAGCGAATCTATGCCTGCAAGGACGTGAAGGAAGCCAGGCGGGCCTGGTACATTGCTGGCCTGTTCGAGTACCCGATCATGGCCTTTGCCGGAGTGTTCCTC
>JAHEFU010000227.1 GCA_024645305.1 Planctomycetales bacterium | reverse complement strand
CCAGCTCGACAATCTCCACGAGCTTGCCATCCGGGGATGTGCCGCTGAACACCAGGCCGGCCTTCTGCAGCTGCTTGTGGTACTTCGGGTTGATCTCGAAGCGGTGGCGGTGGCGCTCACTGATCTTCGATGTGCCGTAGGCCTCGGCGGCCATCGTGCCCTTGGACAGCTTGCAGGGCCAGCTCCCGAGCCGCATGGTGCCGCCCTTGTTCTCGATGTCCTTCTGGTCCGGCATGATGTCAATCACGGGATGCGGGGTGTCCTCATCGAACTCCGTGCTGTTGGCACCGCCCAGCCCGCAGACATTGCGCGCGAACTCGATCACCGCCGTCTGCAGGCCGACGCAGAGTCCGAGGAAGGGCAGCTGATTCTCCCGTGCGAAGCGGATGGCCTCGATCTTGCCCTCCATCCCGCGGTAGCCGAAGCCGTAGGGGATCAGCAGGCCGTCCACCTTGCGCAGGCGGCGCTCCACGGTCTCACGGGTCAGGCGCTCAGCGTCAATCCAGACGAACTCCACGAGTGAGCGGTTGGCCGTGGCCGCATGGTTGACACATTCGAGGATTGAAATGTAGGCGTCCTTCAGGGCGTTGTACTTGCCGACGACGGCGATGCGCACGCTCTTGTTGCTGGAATGCAGCTTCTCCAGCATGCGCTCCCATTCGGTCAGGTCCGGGATGCGGCTTTCCAGGCTCAGCAGGTTGGTGCAGATCCGGCCGAAATTCTGGGCCTGCAGAAGCATCGGCACGTCGTAGATGGACTCGGCGTCCAGGCCCTCGATCACATGATCCATCGGCACGTCGCAGAACAGCGAGACCTTGCTGCGGGCCTCCTTGGTGAGTGGGCGCGAGGTGCGGCAGACGATGATGTCCGGCTTGATGCCCAGGCCGCGCAGTTCGCTGACACTGTGCTGGGTCAGTTTGGTCTTGAGTTCACCGGCGGCGGCGAGGTGCGGGATCAGGGTGACGTGGATATGCACGCAGTTGTCAAATCCGACGCGGTGGCGGAACTGGCGGATGGCCTCGAGGTAGGGCTGGCTTTCGATATCGCCCACCGTACCGCCGACCTCCACGAGCATGATCTCGCTCTTGGTCTTGCTTGTGACCTGCTTGAGGCGCAGGTTGATTTCATCGGTGATGTGCGGGATCACCTGCACGCAGCGCCCGAGGTACTCGCCCTCGCGCTCCTTGGCGATCACCGAGCTGTAGACCTGCCCGGTGGTGACGTTGTTGTAGCGGGTGAGGTCCTCGTCGATGAAGCGTTCGTAGTGCCCGAGGTCCAGGTCGGTCTCGGCGCCGTCATCGGTGACGTAGACCTCGCCGTGCTGGATCGGGTTCATGGTGCCGGCGTCCACATTGAGGTAGGGGTCGAACTTCATGATGCTGACCTTGTACCCCTGGCCCTTGAGCAGCAGGCCCAGCGATGCGGAGATAATGCCCTTGCCGATGCTGGACACGTTTCCACCCGTGATGAATATATACTTAGACATGTGACTATCCTTCCTCTTGACAGTGGCGAGTGTGCGCCATTTTGTGCTTCTTACATCACGGGACACCATTCTATCAGCTTTCCCGCGCTCTGGCGACGCTTTTTTTCGGGGACTATGCCGTTTTTCTGAGGCATCGACCAGCAATTTCAGTTTTCAATATAGTAAATACGGGGGTCCCTGCTACAGGCCACGCATGGCTTGACCATAGTCCCGGCGCATACTAATATCCGCGCGTATCAAACGAGATCCCGCCGTGCGGGAAACGGAGAACAGACATGGCGTGGGAACGTACATTCGTGATGCTCAAACCGGATACGGTGCAGCGTGGCCTGGCCGGCGAAGTGCTGGCGCGCTTCGAGCGCAAGGGCCTGCGGGTCGCGGCGCTGAAGCTGATCAGCGTCAGCCAGGAACAGGCCAGCCGGCATTACGCCGTGCATGAGGGCAAGCCCTTCTATGAGGGACTGGTGCAGTACATCCGCTCCAGCCCGGTGGTGGCGATGGTGCTGGAAGGCCCGGACGTGATCACCCAGGTGCGGGCGCTCGTCGGGGCCACGCGTCCCAATGAGGCAGCTCCGGGCACGATCCGCGGGGATTTCGGGCTGGATATCTCGAATAACCTCGTGCATGCCTCGGACAGCAATGAGAATGCCGCATTTGAGATCGGCGTATACTTCAGTGAGGCGGAGATCGTGAGCTACGAGCGTGACTCCGACAAGTGGCTGGCGAGCTGAGGCCATCCGCCGAGGAGGAAGCATGGGCCCCCAGGGCAGTGAATTTGCCGGCACGGACCTCGTGGTCTGCGTGGACGGCATCTTCAGCGCGACATGGCGCAGTCTGACTCCTGATATTTCCTGGCAATGGTATGTCTCACACCTGCGGCAGCGCAGGCCGGACCTGCGAGTGCTGCACCTTTCACAACCCGCCGACATGGTGGAAATGCTGCTCGGCCAGGGCGCGAACTACAGCTCCTATATGCGCTCAATGTGCCGCACCGTGCTGCGCAATGTTTCCCCGGAAATCCGCAATGTGGTTTTCATCGGCTTCAGCTTTGGCGGCATCGTGGCGCTGGATGTGATCAATGAGCTCTCAAAACTGATGCCGGATGCCAGACCGGAGTATCTCTGCCTTGTGACAATCGGTTCCAGTTTTGCCGGCACTACCCGTCCCGGTGATCTGGTGTTCAGCCGCAGTGAAATGGATTACCTGCAACGCATGTTCGACATGGAACGCACCCGCAGCCAGATGGAGCTGCTGGCGCATTTTGGAGAACAGGGCAGCAGCAGGATCCTCATCGGGACGATCGCCCGCGATGAGATAGTCGGCCCGGACAGCCAGCGGACAGCGCTGGAATGGCTGTCTGGATTCCACGTTCCAGGGGACTTCAGATACGGTGAGTTCAAGGTCAACCCGCATAATCTCCTGCGGGCGCATGACGGCTTCCTGTATGACCTGATCGGCACCAGCTACATCGACGGACTGGTGGACGGCCTGCTGCCCGTGGACTGGCTGCCGCCCTTCGAGCCGGAGCTGCCCCGCCAGCCGGGCAGGGGTTTGCTGGAGGGCCTGCGCAACCGCTTCACCACGGATTCACGCTAAACATTCATATTTCATGTAAACTGCGGCCGGTCCTCAACCGAAGAGAACATACGGGGTAGCGCATACATGGATTACGACATCCAGGAAGGGCAGGACATCTTCCTCAACCGGGACCTGAGCTGGCTGGCATTCGCTGAGCGCGTGCTGGCCTTCGTCGAGGATCAACAGCTCCCGCTGCTGGAGCGGGTGAAATTCGCGGGCATCATGGGTGTACTGCACGATGAGTTCTTCATGAAGCGCATCGGCGGGCTGAAGCGCATGATCGGCTCCGGCCGTGAGCTGCTGACAGTGGAGGGCCGCGCCCCTGTGGAAGTGCTGATGGAATGCCGTGCCGAGGTGCTCAACCAGCTCAGCCGGCTGGAAAGCGCCCTGACCAATGACATCCAGACGGAGCTGGCGGACAGCGGGCTGCCCCTGCGCCGGGTGGCGGACCTTGACGACGAATCCCGGCAGTACTGCCGCGAATTCTTCAGCGAGCAGATCAACCCGCTGCTCACGCCGCTGGCGGTGGATGCGGAGCATCCCTTCCCCTTCATCTCGAACCTCGGCCTGAACCTGGCGGTGCGCGTGCGTGACACGAAGAAGGATCGCAAGCGCTTCGTGCGCGTCAAGGTGCCCGGCAACCGCCCGCGCTGGGTGGTGCTGCCAGGCAGCCGCGGGATCGTGCTGCTGGAGGAGGTCATCGCTGACAACCTGGACCAGCTCTTCCCCGGTACGGCTTCCATCGAGGTCTGGACCTTCCGCGTGACCCGCGGGGCAGAGGGCGAGCGCAAGGAGGCTTCCGCCGGTGAGCGGCTGATCACGGATGACGCGATCCCGGGCAGCATCATTGACCAGGTGACCAGCGAACTGCGCGCCCGCCGTTTCGCCGGGGCCGTCCGCCTGCAGGTGCAGACGGGGATGCCCGACAAGCTGGTGAACTGGCTGGCAACGCAGCTGGGGGCGGCTGAGGAGGACATCTACGTCTGCGAGCAGCTGCTGGGCAAGAGTGACCTGCTGAACCTGCCGACGGAGGACATCGAGGGGCAACGGGCCCCGGAGCACATCCCGGTGGACCATCCGCGGCTGGCCGGCCTGGACAGTACGCAGCCGGAGCAGCTGTTCGCCGAGATCCGCCGCCAGGACATCCTGCTGCACCATCCCTACCAGAGCTTCGACACATCCGTGCTGCGCTTCATCCGCGCCGCTGTCAACGACCCGCACACCCTGGCAATCAAGCTGACCATCTACCGCACCTCGAGCAAGTCGCCCATCATCTCCGCGCTGGTCGAGGCCGCGCGCCAGGGCAAGCAGGTGGCGGTCTGCGTGGAGATCAACGCCCGCTTCGACGAGCTGCCGAACATTGAATGGGGCCGGATG
>JAHEFU010000044.1 GCA_024645305.1 Planctomycetales bacterium | reverse complement strand
TGGACTCCTCGAAAGTGAAGGGATCAATTTGCTGCTTTACAGTCAGCCTTGTGAAGAATAACCCGCTGCTGGCGTACTCGCGTTCTATCACCGGTTCGATAGTTGTTAGATCCACGGTAAAATTGCCATCGAAATCCCACTCGAACTGAAGTGGGCCACTCTCGCCTTCTCCGGGAGCACTGGCACTGGCATCCAGTGTGCGGATGGTAAAGCGATCCGCCACCTGGGGATCAACTGTGAAGCTGGCAAAGGGTGGCATGCGATCCGAGCCGGGGTTGCGGACCTTGAGAATCAGGCTGGCCGTATCCGTCAGTCCGTCGTCATCAGTCACGATCAGCTTCAGTTCATGAACGCCCGGCTGCACCTGGATGTTCAGGAAGGCATTGTCCTTCGTGTCAGCATCGATCAGGCCGTCAGCATCCAGGTCCCACTGGTAATTGACAATGTTGCCATCAGGGTCAGAGCTGGCAGCTGCATTGAAGAAGCGCGAGCTGGTCGTGAAGTCAGTTTCGCCTTCGATCACCGCGACAGGTGGCAGCAGGCCCTGCGTCAGGTTCAGTGTGGCCGTCTCCGTGTCCTGCAGGCCGAAGTTGTCAGTTACACGCACGGCGGGGTTGAAGCTGCCAGCCGATTCATATGTATGGATAGCAAGCGCTTCCGATCCCGTTGTGGCGTCGAAGGTGCCGTCGCCATCGAAGTCCCATTCGTGGTTGACAATGCTGCCATCGTCCGTGGAAGCCGCTGCGCTGAGCGTCACATCAAGCGGAGTGGTGCCGCTCGGGGGGTCGAGACTGAGTGCAGCCTGCGGTGCCTCGTTGCCAATCGCGTTCACGCTGATCACGATCTGGGCCGAGGCAGTGGCTGCCCCATCGTCGGTGACCAGCACGCGAGCCGTGAAGATCCCGGCGTTCTGGTAGGTGTTTACTGCAGTGGGGCCGGTGGTTGTGGCGTCAATCAGTCCGTCCGCGTTGAAGTCCCAGGCGAACTGGACGATTGTGCCGTCGCTGTCGCTGCTGCCTGAGGCATCGAAGTTGACAATCAGCGGGGCATCGCCGCTCAGCGGGTCAGCGCTGAGACTGGCTGTCGGCGGGAGGTTGTCAGGCTTGCCGCCGGTGCTGACCACATTGCTGGGGATGCCTTCATTGCCCAGCCCGCCGGCCTTGTCGCAGGGGCGCACCCAGTAGAACCAGCCGTTGTTGAGCGCCGGCAGCTCAAAGCTGTACTGCAGCTGCTCGCCCTTGACGGCGCTGACGGCATCGGCCAGGTTGGCGAAGCCCAGCGGCTCGATCGTGGAAGGATCCTCGCCGGCCGGGATGTCCGCCGCATCAAGGCTGCGGTAGACGTTGTAGCTGGCGTTGCTGCGCTGGAAGTTGGTGCCGATCGGGGCCAGGTCGGCGATGTTCAGCTCGCCGTTCTGGTCGCCGTCAATCACGAACAGCTTGCTGCCTGGAGGGAATGCTCCGCTGCCCCCCGAGCTGGCCTGGAAGTTCGTGCCCAGCGGAGCCAGGTCGGCCACGTTGACTTCACTGTTCTGGTCGTAGTCGCCGATGTTCACGAAACCCCAGCTCAGGGTCTGGCTGGCGGCATCCAGGTTCAGGGTGGCCTGATTGACCTTGTTTTTCGGGGCCTTCAGCGCATGGCGCGGGGCCTCGAAGGGCCGTGCGGCGAAGCGCAGCTCGGCCACGACGCCGCTGCCGCTGAAGCCTGCGGCCTGCGGCGCATGCCTGATCACGGCACCGTGCTGCAGGGTCCCGGGCCTGCTGAAATCGCTGAGGCTCAGCAGTTCACTGGTCGGTGCCAGCCTGTGCAGGAACAGTGCCGCCTGCGGGCTGTAGGTCCGCGCGTCGTAGTCCACTTCATAGAACAGGCCCTTCAGTTCCTTTGCATCCGCCACGTGGATACTGACGAGTACGCTGCCATCCTCCAGCGGCCTGCTTTGCAGCTCGGCCCGTCCAGTCCCCAGTTCCGGACCGGCGTCCAGCTGGCGCAGGCTGAAGCGCGCGGTGTCAGCCGGGATGGGCGTCAGCCGATCCTTTGCGCTGTTGCTGCCACAGGCTGCCAGCGCAGTTAGCGCAAGCAGACATCCGAGTGAAAGAAGGCGACGTGACATGAACCCTCACAGGCCGCAAAGTTCATGCTGCGCGGCGGATAATTATCACACGAAAGGCCCTTAACTAATCCAGCGAATTTATGGATTCCGCTTCGGCAGGAGCCAGGCCTCCCGCCGGCCTGCTGAAACTGCTTCTGCCCACTGATTCTGTCCCTCTGCGATAATGCATGCATGCTTCGTTTTCACATCTGCCTGCTTGCCCTGCTGTGCCTGCTGCCAGCCACTGCCCTCGCACAGGACACACCCACGCCGCGTGAGATTGTCACCGCGGACTGCACGCTGATTTCCCCTTTCCATGTGATGAGCGCGACTGTTTCCACATCCGATGTGCTGCAGCCCATCGTCTGGGGCAGCGAGCTGGCCAGTTCCGGCGATACCCGCGGCCTGCAGGGCACCATGCCCGCACCGGGCTGGCTGGGGAATTACGGCAGCGGTCGAGTGGCCGTCTGGGACGGACATCCCGGGTTCTTCACCGGTGGGGTAGATGGCCGCGATGACAACGACCGGCTGCGCATCCAGCTCATCGACTGGCTGCGCGACGGCGGCAGTGTGGCCTTCTCCCGGGCGCATGGCGAGAAGCCGATGGGCGAGGTGCTCGGCGGCATGCTCTGGAAGCACCTGCAGGAGGCCGGCAGTGGAACGCATGAAATCTCCGACGCATTGACAAATGACAACCTTGAAGGCGCCGGACTGCTGGTACTGGGATCCAGCTGGCAACGCATTTCAGACAGCGAGCTGGATGCCGTAGAGGACTTTGTGCTCAACGGTGGCGGCCTGCTCACGATCGGCATCGGCTGGGCCTACAGCGGCTACGCCGATGACCCGGATCCCGCGCTTTACATCCCCAATCGCCTGGGTGAGCGCTTCGGCTGGCAGGTGCAGTTCAGTTCCATCAAGGACCCCGGCACGCCCCTCGGCGAGGCCGGCAACCCGGCCTTCAAGGTGCTGCCCCTTGCGGATTACCGACCCGGCAACATCGTGGTGATCAGTGCTGATCCTGACAGCGTGGTGCAGCGCAGTGCGGACCGGCCGCAGGACATCTACGTGGTGGAGGGCCGCTACACCGGCCTCTGCCTGCCCAATGACTACTGGGCGCAGCTGGACTCCGTCAGCGGGATCCTCGAGCTGTTCGACGGGATGTACCTCTCCCACAATGAGCTGATCGGCAATGCCAACCCGCCATACAATGGCGCCAAACAGTGGTTCGTACCGCAGGTCAGCGATGAGCCGGGCTGGTACATGCACTCCGGCAATCCGGTTGTCTACAAGGCCTATGCGGCAAAGGACATCGTGAAGACCTACAACGAGGAAGGGCGCCTGGGCTGGGGCATCGTGCACGAACTGGGGCACAATATGCACATCTCCAGCTGCGGTAACAACATGGTGCCCGACGGTACGGGGGAGAACTGGGCCAACGTCTGGAGTGTCTGGACCAACAATGCCTTCGGCTGGCCGCAGCATGAGCGCTACGCCCGTGAGGGCAATCCCTACCATGACAATCCGGACTTTGCGAAGCTGTCCAGCGACAACTGGATCCTGCTGGACTGCCTGGACATGATCTGGCAGCGTTATGGCTGGGACGGTATGCAGGTCTTCCTGACCGCGGTGGCCAAGCAGCGCGCCACAGGGGAGAAGGTGGAGGGCAATGAAAAGCGCTGCCGGCTGCTGGTCGAGGGCATGAGCCAAGGCTACGGCATCGACTTCTCCGACCTGTTCGCCCACTGGGGCTTCCCGGTCAGCGCTGAAACCCGTGAGAAGCTGTCAGGCTATCCGAAAAGCGATATTGAGATACCGCCGCAGGAAGACTGATGAACCACAATGCCCGCGAAGGGAGGCGCGCAACTTGATTGCGCGCAATGTACCGCACCAACCATTCCCATCGTCGAAATCAATCCACCACTGCTTTGTGCGCAAATGAATTGCGCAACTCCAGTCCTTGGATTCCTGGCATCCCTGTGCTCTCCTGGGTCCCTGTGCTTAATCCTCTATCTCATCGGTCTTGCCATCTGCTCGCCCCTTGAACCTGCCCCCGGTGACGATTTCCACCACCTCAGGCTTGACTGTGGATGGTTCCCCCTCCGCGAGTGCATGCCCGAGCACTGCCTCCAGTTCGCAGCGCAGTGCAGCACTGCATTCGATCTCGCCCTCGAACCAGTTGTCCCAGGCGAAGCGGATCTCCTGGCCATCCATTTGCAGGATGTACAGGTCGTAGTCGATCCCCTTGTCGAACATGTCATAGGAAAACGCGAGCTGCCAGGCGCTGTCCACGCAGTGCTCCAGCAGGCGGTTCCAGTCATCCGTACTGATTCCGGTCAGGAACATCAAGCATGATTGTGCATCCTGCACTCGCGGAACTGCTCAGATGAATCTCGCAGATCTGCATGCACCGGGCTGTCTTCGCGCAGGATTGAAGTGAGGTCAGGAGAAAATAGGCTGGTATCTGCGCCAAAGCGCATTGCCTGTCGGGTTTATTTGAGGAATACGGTCAGTAGTGCTTGCTAATCCCGGGGAAATCCAGCATTTTGCTGATTTCCCCCCTGCGATACGAATATGAATCCATGACTTCTATTTGTCTTACTGTCTGCCTGCAATCAGGCTGATGCAATCCTGTCAAGCAGGAAGATCACTTCGCGGGTCTCAACCCCATGAAGCACGGGATTGAGCCTCAGCTCCATGAGCAGCAGCTCAAAATCCCAGCTGTTCACAATGTGACTGTGTTGTCCGGTCTCTTCCAGCCGGCTCAGGTGTAGCTCTTCAGCTCTCATTATGGTACTCCCGTTATCCGATTCATCTCCAACCACGAATGATTCAATTGCCCCGAATCTTCGCAACTGGGATAATCGTAAATAACTTACCGATAATTAGCCGAACTGAAAAGGTTTTTCCATTAAAGATCAGTTAAATAGCAATCAAGGGCTAATTAATAATTTGGAAGCCCTTTACTGATGCGGCCTCAGCCAATTATTGATTTTCCCATAGATTATGGAATCAGGCCCGCGCGAAGTAATCCTTGGCGATTATAGGATTCCCAGGATTCTTCCCACGCAGGACAGGGTTGCGTCTCAATTCCGCCAGCAACTCTTCAAAATCCCAGCAGCTCAGCAGATGCTGGTAACTGATTTCCTCTTTGCCCCTTTCTTCCCTGCTTCCCTCATTGTGCATGTCTGCCTCCAGTGCATTCCTGCCTACAGCATCACTCCGCCCTGCTCCCGGACCATCCATGGCCAGCGACGGCTAAAGATATATTACCAAAATTTAACCAAAATTTCAGGGTCACTCACATGTTTTATTGACAGGGACATTTGTCTCTGTTTCGCAGGCTGGTCAGTGCAATGCAATTTTTTGGTATTCGAAGTCAGAAAATAAAGTGGCCCCGCCATCTGCAGGGCCACTAGTGTTCTCATTGGAACGCCGGATCACCTCCCTGTGATCCCACCTGATTCCCTTTAGTTATCGTCGGCGCTGTCATCACCAGTGTCATCGCCGCTGTCATCGCCGGTGTCATCGCCGCTGTCATCGCCGTCGTCGTCGCCGGAGTCATCGCCGTCGTCGTCGTTGGAGTCATCACCGTTGTCGTCGCCGACTTCGCTGCCACTGCCATCATCCTCAGTCTTGACCTTGCTGGCATTCCAGCCGCCGTTACCATCTGCCATGCCTTCCACTTCGACGAAGGTACCGACCGTGAATTCCGCGGGATCCGCATTGCGGTTGTCCCCGATGCGCCAGGTGGTGCTGCTGGTCAGGGCGAAGCTGGTTCCACCGACTGTGATGCTGCTGCCGTCGATGGCCTCGATCGCTCCCTTGATCTCCAGCTCATGCAGGCCATTCAGGTTGTCGTCGCTGGAGCTGTCATTGGAGTTGCTGTCCGGCAGGCCGTCCGCGTCACTGTCGTCGAAGCTGTCATCCACACTGCCGTCATTGTTGCTGTCCACATTGGTCTTGCCGCTGCGGCGCTGGTGCTGGCGGTGGTTGGAGATGCTGTTGCCGCTGTCATCGCTGGCATGGAATTCCACTTCGACCGCGTCCAGCTGGCCGTCATTGTCGGAGTCGCTGACGCCGATCTGCTGCAGCAGGTCCATCACAGCCTGGTCAGCCAGGTCGACCGGGAAGTAAAGTTCGATCTCGTCCAGGCTGCCGTTGCCGTCCAGGTCCTGGGTGGAAGTGAACTCGATCTTCACGAGGTAGCCGTCGCCGCTGGGGATGCCCTTGAACTCATACTTGCCGAAACTGTCGGTCACGTCCGTGCCCATCAGCTGGCCGCTTGAGGTGTTGATCAGGCTGACCAGCAGGCCGGCCATTCCGTCGCCCACCGTACTGGAGGCCTTGATATCGCTGCCTTCCAGGACAGTGCCGTTCACATTGGTGGTGCCGGGGGCCACGCCATTGCCGTTATCAAGGGGCAGGGGGGCGCCGCCGCCGCCGCCGCAGGAGGCGAGGGCAAAGCTCGTGATGATCACCGCGAGGGCGGCTACTAAGTTCATTTTGATTCCCGTGTTCGTCATGTCAGTGCTCCTGAGTTGAATCTGATGTTGATAGTGTACCGGGTCAGGTTTCATTGCAACAGGGCCACTACTACAAAATTGTATGGGTGACACTCCCAGGCGAACATCCACTCATAGTAAATAAGGTATATCAATCGAGAGCGCCCTGGAGCAGCCATATATATATGATACTGGATCTGGGATCGGAGTCTTCCAGCTAAGTGTGCCTGTCCACAGTCAAAAAAAGTGTCTCTTGCAATGTGGCTTGGAAATGGGGATACTTTCAGTGCCATGGACCTACGCATAGACAAAGACAGCGAGCAGCCGATCTACGAGCAGATCCGCCGGCAGATCGTGCAGCTTGTCAGAGACGGCCTGCTGCCTCCGGGCAGCAAGATTCCTTCGGTACGCCAGCTGGCGCTGAAGCTGGGGGTGGGCAAGAATACGGTGAGCCAGGCCTATGACGAGCTGTCAGCCGAAAGCATCATCGAGACCCGCCACGGCAGCGGCACCTACATTACGGACAGCCCCGGAATCACCATTGAGCACAATCTGCGTACAGCCAAGGAAAACGGCAATGGCGCAGACCGTCCGAAGATGCGCTGGGATCCCTACAATTTCCGCAGCGAATTCTTCGGTCTGCCCATGAGCCGCCGGGATGAGGAACTGGTTGACTTCACCAAGGCCAGCCCGGATCCGGAGCTGTTCCCCTTTGATCGCATCAAGCAGGTCAGCGCCACCATGCTGTGGTATCCCAAGGAGTTCTTCTTTGATGTGGGCCACCCGCAGGGCTACCAGCCCCTGGTGGAGCACCTTGAGAAGCAGATGGCCCTCAGCGGAGTGGCCATGGCCGAGGGTGAGAATGACATCATCATCACAGCCGGCTTCCGCCGCGCTCTCGACCTGATCCTGGGCTTCATCCTGCAGCCGGGCCAGAAGGTGGCGATTGAGACACCAAGTTATTCCGGCCTGCTGAATGTGCTGATCGCCAAGCGGGTGGGGATCGTGCCCGTCCCGATGGACGAGGAGGGCATGGATACCGAGTATCTGGAGGGACTGGTACGTCGTGGTGAAATCAGCGCGGTGATCACCATCCCGACCTACCACAATCCGACCGGCATCACCATGTCGCAGAAAAGGCGTGAGCACCTGCTGGACATTGCGGCCCGCTTCAACCTGCCCATCATCGAGGATGACTGGGGCCGCGAACTGCGCTACGAAGGCGTGGCCTCGCCGCCGCTCAAGGCGATGGACACCGGTGGGCATGTGATCCACATCGGGACCTTCAGCAAGGTCTTCCTGCCGGGACTGCGCATCGGCTGGATGACCATTCCCTCGGAAATCGCCGTGCCCCAGGTGCGGGCCAAGCTCGGACTGGACAGCGGGGATTCATTTTTCCTGCAGTCGCTGCTGCATGAGTTCATAATCAAGGGGCACTTCGCCAAGCATGTGCGCAAGACACTGAAAGAGTACAAGAAGCGCCGCAATACCATGGTCAGCGCCCTCAAGCAGTACCTGCCTGAGGGTTGCAGCTTCAGTGAGCCGCAGGGCGGTTTCAGCATCTGGCTGAACCTGCCGGAAGGCATCATGTCACTGCCACTGCTCAGCCTGGCGCGCAGGAACGATGTTGATTTCACACCGGCGAACATGATGATGCCTGAGCGCAACGACAGCAACGGATTGCGCCTGAGCTTCTCCCGGCTGGCACCGGAGGACATTGAGGAAGGTGTCAAGGCACTGTGCAGCGTCATTGGCGACTGCATTGACAACCCTGAGCTGCTAAAGGACGGGGCACAGGGATTCGAGGACCTGTACAAATGAAGATCAAGGGACTGACAGTATTAATGATTCTGCTGCTGGCATCATGCTCGGGGGGCGGAGACCGGAATTTTGACCCCGCAGCTGCACAGCTGCGCCTGCTGCATGGCACGGCGGCCTCACGGGTCAGCCTGAGCCGGCAGGGCGGAGATGTCGTACTGGAATTCCTGCCAACGGGTGACGGGGCCTTCATCGAACTGGATGCAGCATTCCCCGTTGACACTTTCAGCGAGGACTGGTCCGGCGATGCTGCCGTGCTGCACCTGGTTGTTCCAGTGAATGGCCGGCTGCAGATCGGGGTGGCGCCGCGGCCGGAATACAGCGGGGAGGTTGTCAGCCTGCGTCTGAGCAGTGATCCCGCCGGGCGCAGTACCAGTGAGCCCCCCACCAAGCCCGTTAACAAGGTGCATGACCTGGAGGCGACGGACATCGGCAACGGCCAGGTGAAACTGGACTGGACCCAGATCAACTGGGCGGACTACGACCTCAATGGCGAGGTCAACATCTCCGACCTGACGCCGATCGCGCAGAACTTCGGCAAGAGTGGAAGCTGGACGGAAGCCGACCCGGAGTACTGGGTGGACGGTGACCAGAACGGCATGATCAACATTTCGGACGTCACACCGATCGCGCAGAACTACCTGATCAGTGTCGGCGGCTACAACATCTACCGCAATGACGTGCTCTTCCCGCCCCTGGGCAGCGGTCCCGGGACCGTGGATCCGTCATTTTCGACGAAACCCGGTGCCGGCCTCCCGCCCCACTATTCAGCGGTGCTGGACAGTGCTGCGGACGGCTCATTCACCGTGGCCCCGGTTGACTATGATGGGCTGGAGGGCATCATGAGCTTCCCCTCCATGCTCAGCGCACCCAGCCTGAATGTGGACCTGAACATCATCGGCCAGCAGCTTTTCGACCAGAACACGGGCCTGCCCTCCGGCTTCACGAATGACACCGTTGTCCTCCGCGTGATTGACCCGATCAAGGAAGTCAATGCGATTGAGTTCGGCACGGTGCTCCCGCTGGGGACCGACGGGCAGTTCACTGTCAACGGCCTGCCGCGTGGACAGCTGTTCCACCTGCAGGTGGCCTACGTGCCGACCGTGGACCTGGCCAGCGGTGCCCCCAAGGGCGGCAGCTCCCTGCGCGGCACGAGTGCCCTGCCGACTGATGCGGTTGTTACATCAATTCCCTTCAGGCTGCCGCTCGGCAGCGATCCCGGCAGCGTGCAGGCCCTGATTGACCTGGGTACTGCCAACCCGCTGGGCGGCTACTACGTGAACCTGAATGATGACCTGACCCTGCCCGGTGACAACCCGGCCACACCGGAGATCGAGACGCAGTGGACGCGCTCTGAGGACATCCGCCTGGACTTCAAGAACAGTCAGGTCACACTGGATACGGATGGCAATGGCGACTTCGAGGATGAGGCCCACCTTGAGGACCCCAACCGGGACTGTGTAAGCGGCCAGCGCCGCGAGCAGGAACTGGATGATGACGATGACGAGTACGAGAGCCGCGAGGAAATCGAGGTCGAGGGCGATGTTGTCAGCTTCGATGAGCTCAACGGCACGGTCACGCTTGCGAACGTGGAAGTCAAGGTTGGCGAGATCGAGACGGACATCAGCGGCCAGGTGACCCTGACCTTCAGCGAACTGAGCAACTTCGAGGAGCGCATCCGCGAGAATGAAGGTGATACCGAAGGTGACCTGGATCCCAGCACCATCATTCCCGGAGACAAGCTCGAGGTGGAACTGTATGCCCTGGAGGACACCCAGCTGCTGATCCCGACCGTCTACTGGACGGAGCGGGTCAAGCGCGTGATCGACAACCGGACCTAGGGAGAGCCATGCAAATTCCGGGAAGCCCGCTGCCGCTGAGTTACAATCGCGGTATGCGGGCTTTCATCCTTTCTTTTGCAATCCTTTCCCTGCTGTGCGCCCTGTGCTCATGCGAGTATCCGGAGCAGGGCTACTACGAGCTCGTCGGCCTGGATGCCGACGGCAGGCTGGTGGCCCGGCAGCTGTTCATCGTCGAGGAATACGTGGACGACAGTGAGATGACCACAGGCTTTGGCCTGCAGCTGCCACATATGGATGGAGTGCATCTCGTCAGCATCCCGCTGGAGGCCACGGACGGCTTTGAGTCCCGCGGCTGGACACTCAGGACAAATGCCCGCCAGACCGGCAATGGCAACCTGCTGCTGGAACTCACGCATATCGGTGAACGCCTCAAGCTGCAGGGCAGCCTGCACGTCGCGGACCGGGAAAGCGCGGAGAATTTCCATGCCAGCGTACGCAGCGCGGAAGGCATCACCAGCATCCTGTTCGTGGGCGGTGCGCCCAGCCTGCCGGAGGCATTCCGGGGCAGTGTGGACTGGCAGCTGCGGCGCCTCGGACAGGAGTCATTCGAAGCCCTCAGCGGACTGACGGCGGACAGCCCGGTCATGCCCCTGCAGCCCTGGGACATCTATGAGGAGGATGGCTCCAGCGCCAGTCCCCGCGAGCAGGCTGCGGATCCCGGACCGGACCGCACGGAGCCGGCACCCAAGCCCCGGTCCTGAGCAAGCGGACTGCCTGGCCAGCCGGGTCTGCCTGACAGCATGCGACCTGCCCGCTGATTCGCCCAATGGTTCACGAATAATCGCTGCTATCAGCAGTCATCAGGCCTCCCCCCTGCCAGCCTGTATAATCGCTGCTCTGGACCAGCTGGTCCGAGGGAGCAGCATGCGTATTTCGAGCATTCCGGTATTGATCCTCAGCATCCTCTGCGTCTGGCAGCCTGCGACGGCCCAGGACGCTGCCTTCAGCGAAGAACGCTATCGCGACGCCGTTGAATATCTCTCCAGCGACGAGCTGGAAGGCCGCATGAGCGGCACCCCCGGCTGTGAGATGGCCGCGCAGTACATCGCCAGTATCTTCCTGGATGCGGGCCTGGAACCGGCGGGAGTGGATGGCAGCTTCATGCAGCCCTTTGACTTCACGAGCGGAGTAGTGCTCGGGGAGGGCAACTCCATGCTGTGGGGCGCCCACGGCCAGAATACGGTCTGGGAACTCGGCGTGGACTGGACACCCCTGCACTTCTGCCCCGATGGCAATGTCAGCAGCGGGATCATCTTCGCCGGCTATGGCATCACCGCCGAGGACTACGGTTATGACGACTACGGCGGGCTCGACGTGAAGGGTAAGGTCGTGGCCGTGCTGCGCCATGAGCCGCAGTACGAGGGGGAGGATGCCTTCGAAGGCCGCCGCACCACGCATTACTCCGACCTGCGCTACAAGGCGCAGAATGCCTACCGGCACGGGGCCGCCGCGCTGATTGTTGTCAGCGGGCCGCTGGACCGGCTGGGCGATGACGATGACCCGCTGATGGAACTGGGCAGCGGGGATGTCTACGGTGAGGCCCCGATTCCCGTGGTGCAGCTCAGGCGCAGTGGTCTGCAGGAGCTGATGGACTACTGGGATACCAAGCTGGCGGACCTGCAGGCGGTGATGGACACGGAACTCACACCACAGAACCTGGACATGAGCTACCTGACGGTGGAACTGACAACCAACATGGAGCGCCGTTACAGCAGCACTGACAACGTGGTCGGCCTGCTGCGCGGCACGGAACTGCCCGACGAGTACATCGTGATCGGCGCGCACTATGACCACCTGGGCCACGGCGAGGCGCGCACCTCGCTCACACCGGAGGCCCTGCAGGCCCTGGACTGGCACGACCGGATCCACCCGGGTGCGGATGACAACGCCAGCGGCACCGCCGGCGTGCTGGAACTGGCGCGGCACTTCGCCGCCACGGGCAGCCGCCGCAGCCTGCTGTTCATCTGCTTCAGCGGGGAGGAGCTCGGCATCCTCGGCTCGCTGCACTACGTGCGCAATGCCACGCTGCCGCTGGACAACTGCATGGCGATGCTCAACATGGACATGATCGGGCGCGTGAAGGACACGGTGATCACCGTGCAGGGCCTGGGCAGTGCCGAGGAATGGCCCGCGGTGCTGGACAGTGCCAGCGCGGACAGCGGGCTGACCGTCAAGCGTTTTGACGACGGCGTCGGCGGCAGTGACTACACTGCCTTCTACACAAAGCAGCTGCCGGTGCTGAACTTCTTCAGCGGCCTGCATGCGCAGTACCACACCCCGGCAGACACCCCGGACCTGCTGGACTACCCGGCTTCCATCAGCGTCGTGGAGATCGTGGCGGGCGTTGTCAACGGCATCAATGCCCTGGACGACGGGCTGAGCTTCACCGAGGACCTCTCACCGCAGATCACGCGCCAGGGCAGCGGACAGGTGGATACCGGGCGCGGCTACAAGGTCAGCCTGGGCACGATCCCGGACTACAGCTACCTCGGTGGGGACGGTGTCCTGCTGGCCGGCGTGCGCCAGAACAGTCCGGCCAGTGAGGCGGGACTCATGACCGGTGACCGCCTGATCCGCATGGGCGGGACCGATATCCGCAACATCTATGACTTCACCTATGCGCTGGAGGAGCACAAGCCCGGCGACGTGGTGGAACTCGTCGTGGTGCGTGAGGGCGCGGAGCTCACGCTGAGTGCCACGCTCAAGGGCCGCGGCTGAACCGCCCCGGAGCCGTGGATAACTGACAACGGAGGCAGCATGACTGAAGAGCAGCACATCGATCCCGACAGCGTGGATGGCAACACAGCGGACAGCCCCGAGCAGCAGCGCGCTGACATCGAGCGCATCAAGGACTACTGCCAGAAACTGGGCGAAGGCATCTCCTCGGCAGCCGACCTGCTGGTGCAGATGCGCGAACAGATCGCCGAGATTGACATCCGCCTCAGGAAGCTTGAGGCCGGCAAGGACGACTAAGGCGACGGGATCAGTTAGAACTGCCCGATGTCCACCAGCTCCGCCGGATCCAGCAGCACGCTGAAGTGCCGCGGGTTGCTGTCATGCCCAATTACGTTGACAAGCACGTCCCCGCTCGTGGCATCCGCCGGGATCTCCACGGTGAGCAGGGTATCCGTCCAGCTGCTGACGAAGGCCTCAGTCCGGCCGCCGCCGAGTTTCTCGAAGCTGACCGTGCTGGTGTCCTGCAGGTGGCCGAAGCGGACGCCGTTGATCACCACGCTCTGTCCCGGGTAGCCCCGCGGACGGTAGATGCCGAAGATCGCCGGATTGGCATCCACGAGCTCCAGGTCATCCAGCGACCAGCCGTCCCCGACTTCGCCGTCGACATCCGGGGCGAACAGGAACATCAGCCGGAAGGGTTGCGCCCGGTAGGCTGACAGGTCCAGCTGCAGGCGCTCATAGCCGATCGTGTCACTGCGCAGCTCCAGCAGGTTGAGCTCCAGGTCCGTCGTCGGCCCCTTGCGCACCAGGTAGAGCATGGCGCGGTCACCGTTGCCGGCCTCCACGTCGAGCTCATGCCACAGGCGCAGGTATGGACTGGCCGTGCCACTGAGGTCGAACACCGGGCTGTACAGGCGGCCGGGGATCCCGGCGCTGTACTGTCCGCCGCCCTCCGGGCCGAACCAGGCATACTGCAGCCCGCGCCAGGGAGCCGCTGTGCCGGTACGCCAGCGAATGACGGGATCCGTGTCCCAGCGGTACCAGCTGCCGTCGAGCATGCCGTTGTCAATCCCGCCCAGCTCATTGAGGGTTTCGAAGTCCTCCAGCCAGTTGGCGGTCTGCAGCGGGTTGGCGGCGGACACGGCCACGCTGTCCTCGGCCGCCAGGTCATCCGTGCCGCCGTTGTCACTCTCGTCATCGTAGGCCCGCACCCGCAGCAGGGTGCCGCCGTTCCAGCTGTGGCGGCTGTCCCAGCTGAGGCTGAGGGTCTTCGTGGGATTGTCAGGGTCGTTGTCCGGGATCTCCGTGTACCAGATGCCGCCGAGGTCCAGGGGCTTGGCGATCAGTTCCACGGCCACCGTGTCGTCACTGAGCGTCAGCTCAACGGGAACGATGCCCGTCACGGCCTCTCCCGCCAGGGGAGCGGTGATCTCCACCGTGGGGGCCGTACCCTCCGGCACGCTCACGTGCACGTCGTCAATCCACATGCCGACGTCCTGCCCGCCGCCATTGGCGTCCAGCACCCACAGCATGCGCATTTCGCCGCCGCACCAGGGGGTGAGGTCGAAGGAATAGCTGTCCCAGTCCTGCAGGCCGGCGCCGAAGAAGGCATTGCCGCCGTAGGATTCGTCGTCATCCGTCACGAAGAGGAACACCGCGTCATTGCTGAGCCGGTGCAGCCAGTTGAACTCGAGGGAGGCGCTGGCGAAGCCGGTCAGGTCCAGCACGGGGGCGTACAGCCAGTCATTGCTGCGGGCGGCGTAGTTCGCCGTGGAGCCGCTCGTGTGCATCGCCGGGGCCGCATCGCCGAAATCCGAGGCATCCGCGCCCCAGCTCGTGTTGCCGCTGGATCCCTCATTGCCATCCAGCTCCGACCAGCCCGCCGGCAGCTCGTCATCCGGTACGCCGTCGAAACCCTCCAGCCATTCCGGCACGGGGTGGGCATTGTCACATGTCACGGTCAGGGGCAGGCTGATGATGTGGCCGACGTCGTCAACCAGCGTGGCCGTGATGGTCTGCGGACCGTTGAACTCGAAGGTGCTGTCCCAGAGCAGCCGCCAGAGCCCCTCACTTTCCTCGGTGACCGTGCCCAGGTGCCGCGTGGGTGTCTCAAACTCGACCTTCAGCACATTGCCATCCCCGCCGCTCACGCTGAGCTGCAGTTCCTGCGGTCCGCTGACGGTGCTGCCCTCGAGGGGACTGACCCAGCTCACGTCCGGGGCCTCGTAGGGTCCGCCGTCGTAGAGCTTGATGGCCTCCCAGACGTTGGCGAAGCGCACGGTGCCGTTCGTCGTGTTGTCAATGAAGCCCTTGGGGTTGGCCCCGTTGTTGATGTGCGTCATTACCGTGGCACTGCTCTGCAGCATGCCGCGCACCTCATGGTTCGTGCTGTCCAGGCCCATGTGGGCCCACAGCAGGGCAGCGCAGCCCGCCACGTTGGGGCAGGCGAAGCTCGTGCCCGCGCCGCTGGCCCCGTAGGATGTGTTTGAGCTGTTCGAGGTGGAGCGGATCTGCACACCGGGGGCGGCGATGTCCACCCAGCTGCCGTAGTTGGAGAATCCGGCCCGCGCATCGAAGCGCTCGGCGGTGGGGATCTCCCCGCCCACCTGGCTGAAATCCTCGTTGTTGGCGTCGTTGACAAGTGTCGTGGCTCCCACGCCGAGGCATTCCGGGTAGTATGCCGGGTAGAACAGCCCGCCCCAGTTGTTGTTGCCGGCGGCGACAACCACAAGCACACCGTCAGTGTCGCACTGCACTGCGGCCAGGTGCATGATGCGGTCGGGGAAGTCCCCGCCCAGCGACATGCTGATGATGTTCACGCCGAGGTAGTCCGCCAGCAGCATGCCCTCCGCGACCTGCGTCTCACTGCCGCTGCCGCCGCCGCTGAGCACCTTGACCGGCAGGATGCTCACCACCTGGTTGGCACCGGCCAGGCCCAGGCCGT
>JAHEFU010000043.1 GCA_024645305.1 Planctomycetales bacterium | reverse complement strand
GACTTTCTGCAGCAATGCATCCAGCTCCCGTGAGCTGTCCAGCTCCCCGGGCAGCTGCGAATCCCAGGCTTCCTGCATTCCCGCCTCGGCTATGAACTCCCGGCGTGTTGCCAGGGTGGCACCGGCATCCACGCCGATGCAGTAGAAATTCCACTCGGGAATATCACCGTGCATCGTGAAGCGCTTGTGTGTCATGTAGGCTGGACCCCATGTGCCTGCTTCGGCGTCAGCGCTGTCAAAATCAAATTGCCAGAATGAGATGTCGTAGTACGGGTCCAGATAGGCGTAGTTCTTCAGCACCCCGGCATGGTCCTCATGCATCTGGCGGAACTGCTCGTCAAGCGCTTCCCGCCCCAGGCCCATATGCTGCTCGTACCAGGCCGCGCTGAAGCCGAAGATGAAGCGCTGGCCCGCGCCGAAGGCCACGAGCTGCGCCTGGAATCCTACGGGGGTCTGCTCCGCGGCGGGATCCTCCGGCAGGACCCAGATGCCGATGGGCACATTGCCGGCAGCCGAGCTTTCCACATCACTGTGGAAATCCGCGCCGGAGAAGTCACTGTGCAAAAGCAGGGCGGAGGCCCCTTCCGCAATCAGCATGCTGCAGAAATCAGCGAGCGCATACTCATGCGCCATGCCATCCCAGTCCGCTGCCGCCAGCGGCGTCCGGGGCAGGCTGATCCCGGCATCCCCGGGCAGCTCAGAGGCGGTCCCGCCGGATTCTGCGATCACGCTTTCCTCTGCATTGCGCGGGCAGCCGGACAGCATCAGCAGGGCTGCAAGCAGAGTCAGGGTAGCAATCAGGTGCACAGGTGAATTCTAGGTGATGCCCTGCAAGGGATTCCGGCCATAGCGGTTTATGCGTAGAATAGAAGCATGGCATGGGGAAACGTACCGATTGGTGAACTGCGCGAGCGGCAGGGCCGCAAGCTGCGGCGCTTCATAGCGCATAAGGTCTATCCGTTCTGTCCGCACTACCGGAAGCTGTTCGATGAACACGGCATCAACCCGGACAGCATCCGCACGCTGGAGGACCTGCAGCGGCTGCCCTTCACGGGTAAGGCGGATATTGCCAGCACCGAGGACAACCCGGCGCGCTTCCGTGACTTCATCATCCAGCCGGAAGAAGCCCAGCTCAAGAGCAGCCTCGGCCTGTTCGAGAAGCTCGGGCTGGCCTCCCGCAGCCGGCGCGAGGGCCGCAGTATCAAGGACCTCGTGCTGGATGAGTACCTGCCTGTGATGACAACCTTCACCACGGGCCGTACGGCGCTGCCGACACCCTTTGTCTACACGAAGGCTGATATGGCGCAGCTGCGCCTGGCCGGTGCTCGCATGTTCGAAACCAGCGGTTTCGACCGCAAGCGCGACCGCATTGTCAGCGTGATGCCCTTCGCCCCGCACCTCGGCTTCTGGCAGATAAGTGAGATGGGCTTTGAGTGCGGAGTGATGGTGATGCATACCGGCGGGGGCAAGGTGATGGGCAGCCAGGGTATCCTGGCGGTGATCGGCCGCCTGAAGCCGACTGTGCTGATCGGCACGCCGGGCTACATAATGCATCTCGTGCATCTCGGGGAGCAGCTTGGCACGGACATGAGTGCCGTGCGCATCGTGGTGCTGGGGGCTGAGCGGGTGCCGCCGATGTACAAGCTGAAGCTGAAGGAGAACCTGGCGAAGCTCGGCGCTGAAGACGTGAGCGTGCTCGTGACCTACGGCATGACGGAGGCCAAGAAGGCCTGGCTGGAAAGTGCCGACAGTGACGACTCCCGCTACCTGACCTACCCCGACATGGAAATCTTCGAGGTGGTGGACCCGCAGACTGGCAAGCCCGTTCCCGAGGGCGATCCCGGAGAGGTTGTCTACTCCCATATCAGCGGTGCCGGAAGCACCGTGCTGCGCTACCGCACGGGCGATCTCGTCAAGGAAGGCCTGGTCTACGACCGCTGCCCGCATACCGGCAAGATGCTGCCGCTGCTCGGCACCAGCATCACCCGTGTGAGTGAGATCAAGAAGGTCAAGGGCACACTCGTGGATTTCAACGAGCTGTTCAACCTGTTCAATGCCGAGCGCGAGATCGTCGAATGGCAACTTGTGGTCAGCAAGCCCGAGGGCAATGAGTTCGGCCAGGACCAGGTCCGGCTGTGCCTGGCCCTGCATGAGGGTTGCGACCCCGTGCAGTTCGAGAAGCAGATCCAGACCAAGTTCAGGATCCAGACGGAGATCGGGCTGGACGAAATCCGCTTCTTCACGCATGAGGAGCTCAGCATCGAACTCGGCATGGAAACCATGAGCAAGGAGAAGCGCATCATTGACAAGCGGCCCTGATCCAGCCTGTGCCTGTTTGCAGTGTGCAGGGCTGCGCTGCCAGATTTGACCGATCAGGAAGTTAATGTATAATCAGGACTTCAATGCCATGGAGCATCTCCCGGTGCTGCCTGGAAGCTGTAGGAAAGGAGACCACGCAGCCGGAGCTTGTTACTTTGATTTTGATAGTACTACCAATTAGCTAGCGAGGAGAACCATGGATATCAGCAGACTGTTCTCGGAGTCGTGGAAGAGATTCTCAGCCAACATCGTTTCCAGCATTCTCATCGTCGTGGTGGGTGGTCTGGCGGCAGGCATCCTTTCCGCATTCACTCTCGGTATTGCAGGCATTCCCGTCATGGCCGGCATCCAGAAGGCCATGCGCCGGATCCAGCAGGGTGGCAGCGGTGACTTCGGCGACCTGTTCTCCGAATTCTCCAACTTCGGCAAGTGGTTCATGCTCTGGGTGGTGATGATCTGCGTAGCTGTCGTCAGCGGCCTGACCTTTGGTCTTGGTGGAATCGCTGCGGCATTCTTCCTGGCTTTCCTGATTCCGCTGATGCTGGAGAAGGATATGCAGGCCTTTGATGCAGCCAAGGCCAGCTTCGAATATGTCAAGGACAACTTCGGCCTGGTGTTCGTGCCCATCCTGCTGGCGATGCTCGTGTCCTCCGCCGGCAGCCTCGTGCTCTACATCGGCGCCCTCGTGACCGTCCCCTGGATGATGATCGCCAGCTGGTACATCTACGACTGGTCAATCGGCGGCGGTGCCCCAGCAGCGGAGCCGATGGCAGCCGCCCCGGTGGACAGCATCGACGACGATGACGATTTCGGCGACGAAGACTGAGCCGGAATTTCAACCCTGAACCCTTGAAGCCCCTGCCACGGCGGGGGCTTTTCTCTGCGAAATGGGGGGCAATCCGCCGGCTGGGTGTTAACATGCCTCCCTGTCCCGATGTCACACCAGCGAGCAGACTGTGGTCATTTGATTCGAGCAGGCTTTGCCGGGTAGTGACCTAATCGGGCTTTTGGTTTATTATAGGTAACCTGATCATGCACCCCGTGTGGCGGGGTAACCGGAGGATGGCACCCAAGTGGCGCATGCATACGTACCTGGCCTGAAGGTCACAGAAATAACCACGATCCGCAAGGACCGCATCCTGCCCCTCAAGGGGGATGTGCTCGTCAAGCTGGGCGATACAGTCAGCGCGGACCAGGTGGTGGCCCGCACGGAGCTTCCCGGCCCGGTGAAGACCCTGAACGTGGTCAATATGCTGGGCATCGATCCGGCGATGATCAATGAATTCATGCTCAAGAAGCCCGGCGAGTCATTCACTGCGGGTGAGGTGATCGCGGAGAACAAGCCCTTCCTGGGCCTGAAGTTCCTGCAGACCCGCATCACAGTGGACTTCGACGGCACGATTGACAACGTCTCTGACATCACCGGACAGGTGATCCTGCGCTACCCGCCACGCCTGGTGGAGATGCAGGCCTACGTTGACGGCAAGGTGGTCGAGGTCCGGCCCGGCGAGGGTGTGATCGTGGAAACCCACGGCAGCTTCGTGCAGGGCATCTTCGGCATCGGCGGAGAGACCCATGGCGAGCTGGTGATGGGCGTCCAGAGCAAGGATGAGATCCTGGACGAGAATCACATCAAGCCCGAATTCCAGAACAAGATAGTCATCGGCGGCAGCCTGCTGACCAGCACGGCCTTCGAGCGCTGCAAGCAGGTCGGTGTGAAGGGTGTGATCGTCGGCGGTTTCCATGACAATGACCTTAAGGAGATCCTCGGCTATGACCTGGGGGTCGCGATCACCGGGGCTGAGGATGCCGGCCTGACGCTGGTGATGACTGAAGGCTTCGGCGAGATCGCCATGGCCGACAAGACCTTCAACCTCTTGAAGAAGCGTGTCGGCCAGCGTACCAGCATCAGCGGCGCAACCCAGATCCGCGCAGGCGTGATGCGCCCCGAGGTAATCATCCCGACACTCGGGTCCGTGGGTGCCGCACAGGAGGCCCAGCAGAATGTGGGCACGGACATCGGCGCCATGGTGCGCTGCATCCGCGAGCCCTTCTTCGGCCGTATCGGCCGGGTCGGCAAGCTGATCCCGGAACTGACCAAGGTGGAGAGCGAGACCATGGTGCGCGTGCTGGAAGTCGAGTTCGACGGCGGTGAGAAGATCGTCGTGCCGCGTGCCAATATCGAAATGATCGAAAGCTGATCCCGGCGGGGAATGCCCCGAGGGACAAACCATACAAGAGCAGGTACTGCACATGGGAATGGGAAAACGGATTCTGGCCTGTCTGGCGCTGCTGTTGCTGCTGCCGCTGCAGGCCCAGGCCGCTCCGGCCCCCGTTGATCAGATGCTGGGCGATGTCGGGAATGACGACGGCAGCGCCATCGGGATCTTCTGGGACTGGAACAGCGAACCAACTGGGGCTGACGCATTTTCCCTGGAGGTGCGGGTCAACCAGGAACTGGTGGACCATTACGCCCTCACGGAGCGGCAGAGCCAGATGCTCAGCGATGCCCGTGAATGGCTGCGGGGTGAGATCGCTGACCTGCTGGCGGAGCGCACCGCCGCCGCCGCAGAGATGCGTACGGCCAATGATGCTCTCAACCAGGGGATCATAGACAAGCTGGACAATGCCACCATCAACCAGCTACGCAGCAACTACTGGGCGAAGTACAAGGTGCACCGCCGCCTGGAGCAGCGCATCACCTCGCTGCATGAGGAGTTCGCGTCCCGGACCTACCATGGCGAAGACCTGCGCCTCAAGGCCCTGACCTGGGAATACCTGAAGCAGGCCCTGGCCGGTGAATCCTGGGTGGACGCCACAGGTGCAACCCCGATGACGGAAGTCGGCACCAAGGCCGGCCGCACGGATCTGTTCGGCGTCAATGCCGGGAATGCCCCGGATGCGGGGCGCAAATTCGCCACGGTCGGTACGATCTCCGTCCCCAATCCCGGCACACCCGCCGCCGATGATTCCTACACCGGCCTGGAGCAGTTCTCCTCTATTCCCGTGAACCTCGTGCCCGACATCGAGTACCAGGTGAAGATGTCCACATATGAAATGGTGCCGAACCCGGAGAACGCGGAGGAGAGCCTCCCCGAATTAGACAACCAATACACGCTGGGCAGTGCCACACCGCTCAGTAATGCCTTTGACAAGTCCAAGTGGAACAACCTGCTGTTTGCCCTGTTCTTCAGCAGCGTCATCCTGACCTTCATCATCCTCGCCCGGCGCAACCCGAACATGTTCATCCGCCGTATCGCCGGCCTGGAGGCCGTGGATGAGGCCATCGGACGTGCAACGGAGATGGGCAAGCCCGTGCTCTACCTCTGCGGTATGCAGTCCCTCTCGGAACTGCCGACCCTGGCGGCGATCAACATCCTCGGGCGCGTGGCCGGCAAGATTGCCGACTACGAATCTGACCTGATCGTCCCCAACCGCGACCCCGTGGTCCAGACCGTGGCCCAGGAGGTCGTCAAGGAGGGCTACCTCAATGCCGGCCGGCCGGATGCCTACCGCGATGACAACATCTTCTTCCTGACTGACGACCAGTTCTCGTTCACAGCGGCGACCTGCGGCATCATGATGCGCGACAAGCCCGCCGCGATCTTCCTGATGGGCTACTACTACGCCGAATCCCTGCTGCTGGCGGAGACCGGCGCCGATACCGGGGCGATCCAGATCGCCGGCACGGATGCCGAACACCAGCTGCCTTTCTTCATCGTGACCTGCGATTACACGCTGATCGGCGAGGAGCTCTACGCTGCCAGCGCTTACCTTTCGCGGGAGCCGATGCTCCTGGGCAGCCTCAAGGGCCAGGACGTCGCCAAGGCCATCATGATGCTGATCATCCTGTTGCAGGCAATCTTCTTCATCTTCGGTCCCCAGGCTGACTGGCTCAAGGACATGGTTACACCGCTGTAGGAGGCATGCGTTGATATTCCTTAAACGACAATTCCCCATCATCATCGCCTTCGTAGCGGGCATCATGCTGTGGATCCGATACTACATCCCCAGTGAGACCAGCAACAGCATCGAGGAAGGCTATCTCAACTGGGTGCGCATCATCGTGGGCTTTGCTGCCATCCTGGGAATCCTTTCCCTGCTGCAGCATCACCTGATCAAGATCCGCCTCAAGCGGCCGGGCTTCGCCTTCTCATACGTGACGATCGCGGCATTCATCCTGATGATGCTCGCCGGCCTGGCACCCTTCGCCATCCCGGGCTTCGCCGAGAAGAACATGGAGAGCGGTTCGCTGTTCAACTGGCTGTATGAATTCACATTCATTCCGATGCAGGCCACAATGTTCTCGGTGCTGGCCTTCTTCATCGCCTCAGCGGCTTTCCGGGCCTTCCGGGCCCGCAGCATGGAAGCCACCCTGCTGCTGCTGGCGGCCCTGATCATGATGGTCGGGCGTGTGCCGATCGGCGACCTGATCAGCAACGCCACGCCGACCTTCCAGCTGTTCGGCAATGATTATCACGTGATCGACCTGGAGGAATGGACGAGCTGGCTGCTCAATGTGCCCAATGCCGCCGCCAAGCGCGGCATCCTGCTGGGCGTCTACCTGAGCCAGATCGCCATTGCCATCCGCATCATCTTCGGCATTGAGCGTACTTACATGGGAGGAGGTGACTGAGATGGATTTCGTAACACTGATTCTCAACCTCGACCGCAAGATCATTTTCGCCTTTGTTGCCGTGCTGGTGGCCTGGCCCCTGATCTGGCCGCTGGCCCTGCCGATTGAGACCACTCCCGAGGTGCGCTCGATCTTCGCGGCCATTGAGGCCCTGCCCAATGGCAGTGACATCATCATCGCGGCGGACTATGACCCCTCCTCCAAGCCGGAGCTGCAGCCCTTCACATACTCGCTGCTGGCCCACTGCTTCGAGAAGGACCTCAAGGTGCACCTGCTGACGCTGTGGCCCGGTGGCCCGGCGCTGATCCAGCAGGCCATCGAGGACGTCGCTGCGCAGTACAACAAGACGAGTGGCACCGACTACTGCTTCCTGGGCTACAAGCCCGGCAACGCAGCCGTGGTCGGCGGGCTGACCAACAGCATCACGGGCACCTACCCGACGGACTTCTATAACAAGCAGACCGCCACCATGCCCCTCTACCAGCGCGTGCAGAGCGTTAAGGACGTCAAGTACATCGTGGACATCGCCGCAGGCGCCACGGTGGAAGTCTGGATCGCCTTCGCCAGTGCCCCGGAGAAAGTGCCGATGAGCGCCGCCTGCACCGCAGTCTCCGCCGCCGGTTACTACGCCTACTACACGGCGGGCCAGCTCGACGGGATCAGCGGAGGGATGAAGGGCAGCGCTGAGTATGACGTGCTGCTGATGAACAACTACCCAACCGTCAAGGTCGGCGGCGCCACGCGCATCGCCGGCAATGCGGTGAAGGGCATGGACGCCCAGAGTGCGGTGCACCTGTTCATCGTGCTTTCGATCATCCTCGCCAATATCTGTTACTTCATTGCCAACAAGCGGCAGCGTGACGAAAGGAGGGGTGCATGATTCCCATCGGTGAACTGATTGGCACCTGGATCGCGGTCGGACTGACGCTGATGATGTTCAGCTTCATCTACCGGGACAACCCGGCATTCAAATTCGGCGAGCATCTCTATCTGGGAATCTCCGTCGGTTACTACGTGAACATCCAGTACTGGAACGTGATCTACCCCCTCGTGATCCAGGCAATGAAGCAGCAGCACAACTACTGGGTGCTGATCCCGACGGTCCTCGGCATCTTCATCCTGCTGCGCGTCGTGCCCTCGCTGGGCTGGCTGTCGCGCATGGCCTTTGCGCTGTACATCGGCGGTTTCGCGGGTTACTCGATTCCCTACATCGTGCACTCGCTGCTCCTGCCACAGCTCAGCCAGACCCTGCAGCCCTACAGTGGCGGCTTCGGTCCGGTGGTCAACCAGGTGATCATCCTGGTCGCCGTGTTCTCCACGCTGGTGTACTTCTTCTTCAGCCTCGAGCACAGGAAGACCGTGGGGGCCATCAGCCGGCTGGGCATCGTATTCATCATGGTCAGCTTCGGCGCCAGCTTCGGCTATACCGTGATGGGCCGTATCTCGCTGCTGATCGGCCGCTTCCAGTTCATCCTGGAATCCTTTGCCGAAGGCGGCAGGGCCCGCTTCTGGTGATGCCGGCAATTGTGATGCAAGACTGAATCGGGGAGCCCTGTGGGGCTCCCCTTTTTTTGCGCCGTTTCCCTGCGGCAATGTATGCCGGATTACACAGGCGAGTGTATGGAACCCGCACCGCGGGAGAGGGGTATAAATAAGCGTGAAGCAAACAACCAGCTGGCGTGGCCCACTGCTCGCAATTCTGCTGGGCAGCCTGCTGTCGTGTGGCTCAGCAGGTCCGCAGGGTCCGGATCCTGAATCAGGCCTGCCAAACCCGGCGGGCCTGGATGCCCTGCGCCGCCCGAGCATCATCGAATCCTTCCGAGTAAGCCTTGTCCAGCCGCATTCGCAGTCCCTGACGGCACCGCTGCAGGACTGGCGCAACCTCTCACCCGCAGCTGACGCGCCGGCCTGGGCGATCTTCCAGGTGACGCAACCCCAGGGCAGCATTGACAGCCTGCAGGCGCTCGGGACGGGCAGCTGCTACCTGGCGGTGGCGGACTTCAAGCTCTCCCGCTGGCGCTACTTCACCGCGTTGGCGGATGACGAAGCGGTGATCGAACTTTCGGAGGCCGGCGGGCTGATCTCCCCGGGTGGCTTCTTCTACTGCGCCGTGATCTCCCCCGCGCTCAACGCCGGCGGCCAGGCCTCCCAGCTCCAGAGCCTGGTGCTGGTGTTTGATGAGGACCACTCCGGCAGTACATACTACGTTTCCCCCGAGCAGAGCGGCGGCAGTGACCTGAGCCCCGGCACGGCCACACTGCCCTGGGCCACCCTGCAGCATGCCGCTGACAACCTGCAGGCCGGGGACACGGTGATCGTCAGGCCTGGAGACTACGAGGGCTTCATGCAGACCCGAAGCGGCACCCCCGCGGACCCGATCACCTTCAGTGCCCTGGAGGGCGCGACGGTCATTTTTGACAACATCGAGACGGATGACGGGATCAACGTGGAGAACCCCGAGTCGCAGGGCATCCACGACATCATCATCGAGGGCTTCACGGTGCAGGGCAGTTCCCGCGCCGGTATCCGCGTGGTGGGCAGCGCAGCCAACCCCGCCCACGACATCATCCTGCGGCACAACACCTGCATTGGCAACGCGCGCTGGGGGATCTTCAGCGGACATGTGGACTACCTGACGGTGGAATACAACACCTGCGCCTTCAGCCAGGACGAGCACGGCATCTACCTCAGCAACAGCGGGGACTTCAACATCGCCCGTGGCAATGTCTGCTACGGCAACAAGGGTGCGGGTATCCAGTTCAATGCCGATGCCAGCCAGGGCGGAGACGGCTGGATGAGCAATGCCCTGATCGAGCGCAATGTCTGCTTCGGGAATGCCGCCAGCGGCGGTGCCGCGCTGAACATGGACGGCCTGAAGGACAGCGTGATCCGCAACAACCTGCTGTATGACAACCATGCCTCGGGAATCACCCTGTTCAGCCAGGATGGCAATGCCGCGACAGGCAACCTCGTGATCTGCAACACCATCATCCAGCCGGATGACGGGCGCTGGTGCATCCGCATCGCCAATGCCAGCACCGGGAACACCCTGCGCAACAACATCCTCTGGAACCGGCATGCCTTCCGCGGGGCCATCAGCCTCGATGCTGACTGCCTGCCGCAGTTCTCCAGCGACTACAACCTGGCAATCGGGCGCTTCACCCCGGATGACGATAATGTATACGACCTTGCTGGCTGGTTTGCCAATACCGGCAATGACGAGCACAGCCGAACGATGCTGGATCAGTCATGCTTCCGCAATGTGGCGGCCAGTGACTTCCACATCCTGCCGGGCAGCCCGCCGGTGGAGATGGACACGGACAGCCTGGACTACCCGCCGCTGGACTTCGACGGCATCATGCGCCCCCAGCCGGTGTTCGACGGCCTGCTGGACGCGGGCTGCTACGAAGTGGAAGAATAGTGGAAGAAGTGGAAATGAGTTCAATCTGAGCTGCCAGCCGGCCCCCCCCAGGCCTGTCCCCGGCCCCTCATCTCAGGCCTTGGCGTTCTCACGCTGCACCCGGCCGTTGAGCGCTGGCAGTTCCTCGTTCCAGATGTTCACGATCGGCAGGATCTCGTACTCGATCAGGTCCGCCAGCAGCAGGCCATCGCCGTTGCCCTGGGCCTGCTCCACACTCAGGAGCTTCTGGCGCAGGTTCTCAATGGAGGCAAAGGTGAGCAGCTCGTTGTCCGGATTCGGATTGAGTTTCTCCATGTCGAAATCCGTCTCATTGTCATCCGTCGGGGCATCCGCACTCGGCAGCAGCCGGAAGCTGGGGTCGATGCGGCGGTAGATCCCTTCCATGGTATTCACCAGGCCGACATAGTGGCTGATGATCTCCAGGCAGCGGTCGAACATCAGCAGGCCGTCGCGGGTGTCCCCGCCGCGCAGCTTCCGGGCTACTTCCGGCAGGTTGGCCTGCAGGGCCGGCAGCAGGCTGGTGGCGTCCTGCAGGGACTGGTGGGCCAGGTCGAGGGTGCGTGCGGAGTAGAACTCGATGATCCCGAATTCGCCCAGGGGCCGGGCAGACATATCGAGCTCCGTCTGTGTATCAACGGCATGGCCGTCAACGATGATGCGGGTGATCGCCTCATCCGCCGGGATCCCCTGCTCTTCCATGTACTGCACGAGCTCGCCGAAGCTCTCGCAACCAGCGGGAATCTCACAGTACTGCAGGTTCAGGCTGAGTTTCATCACTTCCATCTTATTTTAGTGGAATGCAGGCGTCAATCATTGCGCGTGCCAGACTGCCGGTTGAACCTATAATCTACGGTATGGCGGGTGCCTTTGAGCAGTTCAGGATCAGGCGGATGCGCGAAACGGACCTGGACGATCTGCTCGTGATTGAGCAGTACAGTTTTCCCACTCCCTGGAAGCGGTCGATGTACGAATCGGACATCGATGCGAACAGGCACGCCCGCTTCTTTGTCATAGAGAGCAGGGATCCGGCTGAACTGGTGGGCTATATCGGCACCTGGTTCATCTACGATGAGGCACATATCGGTACAATCGCCACCAAGCAGGAGTATCGCGGCAAGCGCATCGCTGAGCAGCTGATCGCCTACACGGCCTTCCAGGGCATCCAGGAAGGCATCGCCTATGTCGTGCTGGAGGTGCGGGTCAGCAATGATCCGGCGATCCGCCTGTATGAGCGCCTGGGCTTCACGCAGGTCGGCCTGCGCAAGCGCTACTACACCGACACCGGCGAGGACGCCCTGCTGATGACCTGCCGGGACATGGAAAGCCTGGCGCGGCGTCTGGATATTGAAGAGGTAACTGATGAATACTAGGATTCTCACACTGCTGCTGGCCCTGGCCCTGCTGGGACCGGCCGGCGCGCTGGCCCAGGAGGAGGCCGACCCCCCGGTCCAGCCCGATCCGGAGTGGGAATTCTATGCCTTTGACCTGGAGTATGTGAATGATGCGGGCGGACTGTCCTTCGAGGAGCTGGCCCGCAGCGGGCGGCCCTTCGTGCTGGTGTGGTGGCTGGCGGACTGCCAGCTCTGCCGCATGCAGATGCCCTATGTGCAGGAATTCAACTCCACGATCCGCGAACATGAACTGGACCTCTACCTTGTGAGCATCAATATCGATGACCGCGAGCGGGACTGCCGCAGCTACATCGCCGAGAGCGGGCTGTCCATCCCCGTACTCTGGGACATGCACGGCCGGCGCACGGAAAAGGCCTACGGCCTGCGCGATATGGGGACCCCCCTGACTTATGTATTCGGCGCTGGAGGTGAGTTCATAGACACCATCAGCGGCTACAGGTCCGACTACACTGATGCGGTGCTGGAGCTGCTGGAAATCCCGGTGCCGGAGGAAGAGGAATAGGTCGGCTATCAGTCTGCAGCGCCTGCACTATGAATATACCGACGGCCTGCTGCGTCAAGGATAATTGACTGGCTGATGATTACAGGAGTAAACATGCGTGCGATGAACCTGCTGGCTGGAATGCTGCTGCTGGCCATCCTGATCTGGGCTGGGCCGGCGCTGGCCCAGGCTGATGCTGCGGAGGCCGACAAGGCTGCCCCGGCCTATGAATTCGACCTGAAGCGCGTGGGCAGTGATGAGCGCCTGGCATTCACGGAGCTGGCGGACAGCGGCCGGCCTTTCGTGCTCTTCTTCTGGATCAGCGACTGCCCGCACTGCAAGCGCCAGCTGCCCTTCGTGGAACTGATGTATCGCAACATGCAGCAGTATGAGATGGAGGTTGACGTGGTCACCATCAATGCCGATAAGGTGGAGGACCAGGCGGCTTACAGCATCAGGGAACGTGGCATCCAGGCCCCGGTCTACTGGGATCCCGACGTGAAGGATACGAACTACTCCTTCGACATGCAGGAAAAGGGCACACCCCGGGTCTGGATCTTTGAAGCAGGCGGGGAACTGATCGAGGATTTCGGGGGCTTCAATTCCAACCTTATGGTTTATGTGCTGGACAAGCTGGGCGTGGATCTTCCCCGGGACCTGGCACACCTGAAGCAGAGCAAGTAGGAATTCAGTTTGCAGGTAGCTGGTTGCTGGTTGCAGTACCTCAACCCCATCCCCCATCCCACATCCCACATCCCTCATCGCACTCCCAATCAGCTATCGAGCGATATTGCTAAGTGATTTTATACATCCAGGCGGGGCCGAAAAAATGCGAGTAGATACGCGGCATTGCTTGTTGAAAATTATGATTAGCGAATAAGCTAATAAAATTATATTGTGCTTGCGGTGATGTCGGATGATGATTAATACAGTCAGTTGGTTTATTTACTGACGGGATCATTGAACAGTCAAGCGATCTTAACGGATACGGCGGATGGAAGCCGCCGCTGCATTGTCAGGCCATGGGCCTGACCTCCCGGCCAACTGCTCCTGCTTCTGCTTCTGCTTCTGCTTCTGCTTCTGCTCCTGCTTCTGCTCCTGCTCCTGCAAACTGCTTCTGCTTCTGCTTCAGCCCACTGCTCCTGCTCCTGCTCCTGCCCACTGCTCCTGCTCCTGCCCACTATTTATCCCAGCAGGGCCTGGTCCTCTTCGGCGAGGGCTTCCACCATCATCGTGGTGGGCATGCCGTCGAGCAGGTGCTCATACTGGATCCGCCAGTGCTCCGCATCCTCGCTTTTCGGGGTCTGGAAGCCCATCAGGATCGTCGTGGTGTTCGAGCTGTACTCCCTGAGCAGATCCTCGAAGGGCTTGTCACTCACGATCACCACCGGGCGGGCTTCCACGCGGGCCTCCTCCATGATGCTCACGAGGTCCGCCAGGGCCGGTTCGCGCGCCTCATCCCGCGGCACCACGCGCAGGATGCGGATCTCCGCGCTGCTCCAGCCGATGCTGTGCCTGAGCATATGCGCCAGCAGGATCATCAGCGAGCCGTTCTGCCGCCCGCGCCACCAGACGTCGATGCTGCGCGTGCCGAGTGCCGGGGGCAGGCTCTTGCCGCGGATCAGCACGAGGCTCATGCCCATCCGGGAGGCGCTTTCCAGGCGCTTCACATAGGCCTGGAGGTCCGTCGTCTCCGCCGGCCAGCCCAGCATCACGAGGTTCGGGCGGATCGGCCCGATGCTCGCCGTCTGCAGCACGAGCTCCATGCCCTGCTCCAGGTCGTCCGTCGCCGCGGCGATCGGGAAGGCCGGCAGGCCGTTATGCTCCAGGTAGGCTTCGATCTGCCGCCGGGCCCGCACATGGTGGTAGTCCGACCGCTGGTCGTCGCCCACGATGATGTTCACGATCATCACGATCCCCCGCCCGCTTTCCAGCCAGTTGGCATAGCGCACGAGGAAGTCGCGCGAATTGGGGTTGCCCGTGAATACGAGGATCGTCGGCCGCCAGTTCTTGGGGTCCGCCGGCATGCTGCGCAGGCGCAGCAGCTGGTTGCGCACATTTGTATATATGAAGCCGCGCCGCGCATCCCCGAAGGCCGCCTTCAGCTCGCGGTTATGCAGGTACCAGTACAGCCCGCCGATCGCCACCACGGCCACCAGCGCACTGAGCGGGTCGATCACGAAGGCGATGGCCAGGCAGGCCAGGAAGCCCACGAGCGCGGTGGACCAGTGGAACTGCTTGAAGGTTGGGCGGAAGCTCGGGTTGCGCCCGAAGGCCTCGGTGAAGGCCGCCAGGTTGAGGATGCCGTAGGTGTAGAGGAAGAACATCGTGATCACGCTGGCCACGGTGTTGAAGCTGTCCCCGCCCGCTGAACTGAAGCTCCAGTACAGCACGCCGAAGGTGATCAGCGCGGTCAGGATGAGCGCCACCAGCGGCTCGTCGCCCTTCTTCGTGCCCTTTGCGAAGGGGTTCAGGAAGGGGATCAGGCGGTCGCGGGCCACGGCCTGCAGGATGCGCGGGGCCCCGAGGTAGCTGCCGAGCGCGCTGGACAGGGTGGCCGCCACCACGCCGATGCTCACGAGGATGCCCATCCCGAGAAAGGCGTTCTGGCGCATCACGTCGAAGGGCATGTTGATCAGGTCGCTGCGGCTGTAGGCGCCGCCGTTCACCAGCAGCACCGCGAGGTACACGATGAAGCCCACGCCCACGGCGAACAGCGAACCGCGCGGGATGCTGCGGCTGGGGTCCTTCAGGTCGCCGGACATGTTCACGCCGGCTAGGAAGCCTGTCACCGCCGGGAAGTAGATCGCGAACACGCTCCAGAAGTTGTGCGGCACATGGCCCTCGGGCCGCATCACGGCCTGCTCGGTGTAGCCCGCGGCGAGGTTGGCCTGGAAGGTTGCCATGTCCCAGTTCATGAGGCCGCCGATGAGGAACACGATGATCGAGAGGCCCAGCGCCGCCATGATCACGAACTGGATGCGGATCGCCCAGCCGGCGCCCACGATGGCGATGATGAGCAGCAGCAGCGCCGAGCCGTAGCCGAGGATCTGGTCATACTGCGCCAGCCCCGGGAAGGACAGCGCCATGGCTTCCGTGAAACCCAGCACGTAGAAGGGGATGGACAGCGCCTGGGCCAGGAAGTAGGCCATGCCGATGCTGCCGCCGAACTCCGGCCCCAGCGAGCGCGAGATCAGGAAGTAGGCCCCGCCGCCGCGCACCTGCATGTTGGTGGCGATGGCGCTGACGCTGATCACGGAGAGCAGCGAGACGGCCTTGGCCAAAAGCAGGATGCCCAGCGCGCCGAGGATGCCGGCCTCGCCGGTGACGAAGTTGGCGCGCATGAACATGATCACGCCGAGGATCGTGAGGATGCTCGGCGTGAACACGCCGCCGAAGGTGCCGAAGCGACCGGGGGGCGGCTGGTGCTCGTCGTGGGCCAGGGGATCGGCCGCTGCGGCGGGCTCGCTCATGCGGGGGGACGATCGCACGACGGCGCCGCAATCGCCATCCCCAAAGGGCTGCGGGCTGCGGGGCAGGGCGCGGCCGGGGGCTCAGCGCCGGGTGACCTCGCCGAGACGCACAGCGTGGCGACCGTCATGGGCGGCGGCGTCCAGCACGCGCAGGCGG
>JAHEFU010000226.1 GCA_024645305.1 Planctomycetales bacterium | reverse complement strand
AAGGTCACCGGCGCGCAGCTGAAGGGCAACAAGGTGCTTGTGGAGATTGAGGGCGCTGATCCGATTGAATGTGACCGCTTGCTCAGTGTTGTCGGCCGCTGGGCCAACACCGAGGGCCTAGGTGCGGCGGAGGCCGGTGTCAAACTGGATGACCACGGAAAGGTCGTCGTGGACGAGCACTTCCGCACGAACGTGGCCGGCATCTTCGCGATTGGCGACGTGATCCGTGGCCCGATGCTGGCCCACAAGGCCAGTGAGGAGGGCATCGCCTGCGTGGAGATGATTGCCACGGGCCATGGGCATGTCAACTATGACGTGATCCCGGGCGTCGTCTACACGCATCCGGAGATCGCTTCACTGGGAAAGACAGAGGATGAACTTAAGGAAGCCGGCATCGAGTACAAGCTCGGCAAGTTCATCTTCAAGGCCAATGGCCGGGCACATTCCATGAACGAGACGGATGGCAGCGTGAAGATCCTCGAGGATGCCCGGACGAAACGCGTGATAGGGGTGCACATCATCGGACCCCAGGCCGGGGACCTGATCGCGGAATGCGCCATTGCCATGGAGTTCCAGGCCAGTGCCGAGGACATCGCGCGTACCTGCCATGCCCATCCTTCGCTCAGTGAGGTTGTCAAGGAAGCCGCCATGGCGGTCGACAGCTGGGCGATCCACGGTATGTAGGAGTGGTGAGTTTGAAGTGCGTAGCGCGCAACTTGTTTGCGCGCAACCATTTCCTACACCCAGTCCGTGCTCTCCGGCTTGTCCGTCGGGATGCAGTGCAGCTCCACCGTGTTGCCCATCGGGTCCTGCACGGGATAGCTCCAGTAACTGTCCTGGCACCACTGCGGCTGCTCGTGGAAGGCCGGGGCCTGCAGCTCTCGCAGCCTGGCAACGACAGCGGGGAAGGCATCATTCGTGACGATCAGGCTCCAGGACAGTCCCGGTACCGTGCCGCCTTCCCAGCCGGGCTGCATGCACCACCCTCCCTGAGGCTGGGCAGTGCGGTCCGGGTGGATCATCAACTGGAAGCTGCCCATGTCGAACACCGACCAGCCGTAGCCTTCGCTGTCCAGCGCGCGGTAATGGATCTCATTGCAGCCGATGCCCTCCTTGTAGAAGCGGCGCATGGCCTCCATGTCCGTGGCATGCAGGTAGATGAAATTGATCCGGGCAGCCGGCAGCTGCTTCACTTCAGGTGTCTGGTCACTCATGTGCGTTCTCCTGCGGGTGCTGCTTCAGCGCAACAGGTAGCCAGCATCTTGCCAGAAATCTTCCAACGTGGCAATCGTGCAGTTGGCGATGCCGAAGCGCATATCGTTCCTGTTAAATTCCTCAGGGACCGCCACCACCTGCATGCGGGCGGCCTTCGCGGCAATCACGCCCAGCAGGGCATCCTCCAGCACGAGACAGTGCTGCGGTTCGACACCGAGCCTGGCGGCAGCCGTCAGGTAGACCGCCGGATGCGGCTTGCCGTAGTCTTCATCCGAAGCACTGGCAATCACATCGAAGCAGGCGCGCAGACCGCTGACATCCATCACCGCATCCACCACCTCGGGCGCGCTGGAAGTGGCAATGGCCAGCGGGAAGCCGCGTTCCTGCAGTTCCCGGACCAGCCGGGCGGCCCCCGGCAGCAGCCTGCCGCTCTCGCGGATGCGTTCACACAGTTGCTGCTGGATGCGCGTGGCCACGCTGTCAGTGGATTCACCATCCCAGGGGTACAGCTCATGCCAGTTGGCGACCACTTCATTGATGCGCAGTCCGGCGAACTGGGCGCAGGATTCATGGGTTAACGGCACACCGAGTGCGCCCAGGATAGCCACTTCAGCGTCCCGCCAGAATGGTTCACTGTCAATCAGCAGGCCGTCCATGTCGAAGATCACGGCCCGCACAGGCAGGCGTGTCTCAGGCTGGCTCATGTCCCGCCATCTCCAGGTCGGCCTTCATTTCCTCGCGTGACAGGAAGTTCCTGTAGGCTTCGCAGTTCTCCAGCAGCTGCATGTGCGTTCCGCTGCCCACGATGCTGCCGTCCTCCACCACGTGGATCAGGTCCGCCACCTGTGCGGTGGCCAGACGGTGCGTCACGATCAGGCAGGCCGTGCCGGGGTAGTGCGTGCGCAGCAGTTCCCAGAAGGACTTCTCGTTCTCTGCATCAAGGCTGGCCGTGCAGTCATCCATCAGCAGCACATCCGGCTGGCCGGCCAGGGCCCGGGCGATTGCCAGGCGCTGTTTCTGTCCGCCGGAAATGGTCAGGCCCTTCTGCCCGAGCACCGTATCCAGGCCGCGGGGCAGGGCTTCCAGTTCATCGCGCACCCGGGCCATCTCCAGGGAGCGCATCACCAGGCCGCTGTCCGTCTCACGGCCGAAACGTACGTTGTCACTGACACTCTCGCTGAAGAGGGTGGCTTCCTGCGGAATGTAGCCGATATGTCTTCTGTAGTCGTCCAGTTCATACTCCGCCAGCGGTGCTCCATTGACCAGCAGCGCACCTTCCTGCGGTGGCAGCAGGCCCGCCACCACCTTGAGGAGTGTACTCTTGCCGCTGCCGACCCGGCCCACAATGGCGATCTTCTGTCCGCTGTGCAGGTCGAGGCTGACCTTGTCAACGGCATTGGCCAGTCCCGGGTCGTAACAGAATGATGCATTGTCCAGTGCCAGCTCCTCGATCTGCCCCACCTGGCGCTCACCGGTGTAGATGTCCTCTGTCCCGCCGCGGGTTTCCTCGATCTCGATCTCGCGGTCGATGCAGGCAAAGGCCTGGCGGCTGGTCACGAACAGGTTCGGGATATCCATCAGCGGGGCCAGCAGGATCGAGAGGTACACGTAGAACGCGTAGAACTCGCCGATCTTCAGCTGGTCATTGAGTACCATGTAGCCGCCGGCCACGATCACGATGATCTGCCCGGTGAACTGCACGCCCTGGTAGAGCATCCGCACGCCCATCCACAGCCGCATCAGGCGCAGCTCCACATTGATGCGCTCGTCGAGGATGCCACGCAGGTTGGCGACCTGGTGCTCCTCACCGCAGAAGGCCTTGAGGATGCGGATTCCGCTGAAGCTGGCTTCGAGTTCATCATTTGTGCGGCTGAATATCTGCTGGCGTTCCGTCGAGGCCTTCGTCAGCGCCAGGCGGATGCGGTAGAAGATCAGCAGCATGATCGGCAGCGGGATGATCGCGAGCATTGCCAGCTTCCAGTTCATGTAGATCATGAAGGTCATGCAGAACAGGAACTTGCTCGTGCTCTCCACGGCACGGAAGATCCCGCTGCAGGAGAACCAGGCGATCTTGGGGAAGCCGAAGATGTCATCACTGAGCCGCGTCACCAGGTCTCCGGTGCGGAACTGCTGGAAGAAGCGGTAGCCCTTGTAGACAATCTGCCCGAAGTAGTATTCGCGGACGTCCTTTTCCAGCAGGTTGTTGAGCTGCGCGCGCACGCCGGGGTACAGCCAGGCCGCAGAGCGCACCAGGCCGACCACGAGGATCATCATCACGAGCTTGTAGGTCAGGTCGGAGGCATCCAGCGCGGGGTTGTCGCGCAGGTTCTCGTCCAGGCTGTCAATCACGAACTTCAGCACCAGCGGGAAGCCGATCGTGGCCGCGCTGCTCAATAGCGTCAGGAAGCCCAGCACGAACAGCCAGGGCTTGTGCGGTTGCCAGAAGCGCCAGATCCACCTTATGTGTTTCATGGTCGCACCCCCAGCGGGCCGGCGAGGTTTGCCGTGATGTGGTCGCTCTTGTCGCCGAACTGTAGCTTCACGAGCCGCGTGTAAATGCCATCCTCGTGGTACAGCTCGTCATGTGTGCCGCTTTCCAGCAGCCGGCCGCCGCTGATCACGAGGATCCTGTCACTGTTGAGGATCGTGCTCAGGCGGTGGGCCACGATCACGGCTGTGCGGCCCTCCAGCAGGCGGTCAATCGCCTCCTGCACCATCTGCTCGGTATGCGGGTCCACACTGCTCGTGGCTTCGTCCAGCACCAGCACCGGCGGGTCGTAGGCCAGCGCGCGCGCGAAACTCAGCAGCTGCCGTTCGCCCACCGAGAGATTGGCCCCGCGTTCCGCCAGCTCGCCGTCGTAACCGTCCTTCAGCTTGCCGATGATCTCATCCGCCCGCGCAATCCGTGAGACATGCCGCACCTGCTCATCACTGATGGCGTCGTCAAATACGCGGATGTTGTCCTTCACGCTGCCGGGGAACAGGTAGATGTCCTGCAGCACGAGGCCCAGCAGTTCCCGCCAGGCCTGCACCGGGAATTCACGGATGTCAATGCCGTCCACGGTCACGCGGCCCTGCTGCGGGTCGTAGAAGCGCAGCAGCAGGTTGATAGTTGTGCTCTTGCCACCGCCGGAAGCGCCGACGAGGGCGATCTTCTGGCCCTTCTGGATCACGAAGGAGACATCCTTCAGGATCCACTCGGGTTCGCCCTCCGCATTGTTTTCATAGGCGAACCAGACATTCTC
>JAHEFU010000042.1:13137-16162 GCA_024645305.1 Planctomycetales bacterium | reverse complement strand
GCTCAGCGACAATCCCGTGGTGGACTACTTCTCGCAGCTGACGGGCTTCTCCATCGGCACTTCCGAGAAGCTGGTCTTCTCGCTGCTGGTGCTGATCATCCTGCCCCTGCTGACCGCGATAGTCATCCGGGTGATCCGCAGCCAGGCCCGCGAGGCCACGGTCGTGTACCGCACCCGCGTGGTGATGCGCTACTTCAGCGGCATCGCCGCCATCATCCTGCTGATCGCGATCTGGTTCGGCGACCTGGCGCACCTCGGCACATACATCTCCATCGTCTCCGCGGGGCTGGTGATCGCCCTGCAGGACAGCATTGCCAATATGGCGGGCTTCATCTTCATCATGTGGCGGCGGCCCTTCCAGCTGCAGGACCGCATCGAGATCGGCGGGATCGCCGGGGACGTGATTGACCTCCGCCTGTACCAGTTCACCGTGGTGGAGATCGGCAACTGGGTGGACGCCGACCAGAGCACCGGGCGCATCGTGCACATCCCCAACCGCAAGGTCTTCACCGATCCGGTTGCCAATTACACCGCCGGCTGGCACTACATCTGGAACGAGATCCCGGTTGTGGTGACCTACGAAAGCGACTGGCGCAAGGCCAAGCAGCTGCTGGGGGAAATCGCCCTGCTGCACTGCGAGCAGTTCACGCCGCAGGCCGAGGCCCAGATCCGCAAGGCGGCGCAGCGCTACATGATCATCTCCGGCAAGCTCACCCCGATCGTCTACACGCGGGTGATTGACATCGGCGTCGAGCTGACCCTGCGCTACCTGACACCTGCCCGCAGCCGGCGCGGCACGACCCAGGCGATGTGGGAGAGCGTGCTGGATGCCTATGCCCAGCATCCGGACATAGATTTCGCCTATCCCACCACGCGCTTCTTTGACAACCGCGTGGAGGGCAAGCCGGGCACGGGGGGACCGGTACGGGATCAGGGATCAGGGACCCGGGATCAGGGACCTGCAGGAGACTGAGCAGGTCCAGGACACTCAGATTCCGATGGTTCCTCAGCCCGAATTCACGCTGGCAACAACCCACATGGCAACTTCACGCCTGAACTGGCCCCGGATCCCCGGTCCCTGGCTATCCAAGGTCATTCGCCGTGATCACCTGCGGATGCTCGGGGATGTCCTGCAAAAGCGGCTTGAGCATTTCCGGGTTGAAGGGCGCATTGGCAAGCTGGGACAGCGGCAGCCAGTGGAAGATCAGCCGCTCGCCATCCTCGTCACCGTCGAAGTCGGCGTCGTTGTCATGCAGGGGATCGTCGTCAGCCAGGGCCATCAGGTAGTAAAAGCAGACCTCATGGACTTCCTTGCCTTCGGCATAGCCGAACAGGTTCTCCATCACCCACAGCGTCCGTTCCACACGGACCGCCGCCCCCAGTTCCTCGCGCATTTCGCGCACGAGGGCCGCTTCGCTGAATTCAAGGGGCTGGATCCGCCCGCCGGGCAGGCTCCAGTTGCTTTCACGCTCATTACGGTGGACCAGCAACCTGTTACGCGAGAGGGCCACCCCGGCCACCCGGAAATTGAAGACGACCTTGGAGTTCTCCCAGTCCTTCATCCGCGACTATCGTAGCACTTCCACGGCAATGCTGGCGGCGCGCACCTCGCTGCCGGTGCGTGTGTCGTGCAGGATGAGCATCACGTAGTAGGTCCCCGGCTTGTCCTTGTAGTCCAGCAGCAGCCTGGTCTCAAAGCGCCCGAGCTCATCCACGCTGATGTCGTAGTACGTGTCAACATCAAATGTCCTGTCCAGCTGCGGAGTGTACGCCGCGAACATCGTGTCACCCTCGCTGTAGATCCCGCTCTTGCTCAGCCAGCGCGCATCGCGTTCCTCCGGCAGGGGTTCATGCCGCAGCAGCACGTAGTTGAGCTGGTAGCGCTGCTTGTTTATCCGGCCACTGAACTCAATCACATCGCCCACGCGGGCATCCAGTCTGCAGCGGTACTCCCCGCCGACCCGGCAGATGAATTCCTGAGCCAGGTAGAAGCGCTCGCCCTCCACTGCCATACCGATTCCGACATGTGTGTAGCTCGGATCCAGCATCGTCTGCCGGTGCCCCGGCGACTCCGACAGGGTCTGCATGGCTTTGTCAATGAACTCCTGCCAGTCACCCTGCTGGTATTCGCTGTAGAAAATATTCTCGCCGAGGCCGTGCATCCCGCCCAGTTCGTTGTAGCGGCGGGTGGGCTTGCGGCCCTGCATGTCCCAGTGTGAGAAGTAGTCCCGGCTGGCCATATCCCGGGCATGCTGCTGGCCCAGCTCGCAGGCCAGAGGTTCAAGCTGCACGGAGGCCAGGCCGCTTTCCATGCGCAGCTCATTGATCAGCACCACGCAGTATTCGCGGGCTTCCTCGAAATGGTTCAGAAGGCCTGAGGCATCAGTCTGAGCCCGGGCGGGCACACTTCCCAGCAGAAACAGGGACAGGCAAATGAGGCAGAATCGCACAGGGCAGTCTAGCATGCCAGAGTGCGCAGAAGCGCAGTGGTGTCATACAAAGGGTCGGAGCTGGAGCGGGTGGCGGATAGCGGCAGGCCTGGGTCTACCAGCTGTTCATGCTGACGAACATGTAGGCCACGCTGAGCACCATGAACGTATATCCGAAGTAGGACAGCAGCTTCTTCTTCTGCTCCTCAATACCGGTGGCACCGCGATAGGTGTCGGTCTGGCCGGTGATGGCCGCGCCGAGGCCCTCGCTCTTCGTATTCTGGCTGAGCGTAACGTAGGCCATGATGGCGCCGATGAGAATGATTAATACACTGAGTGCTGCAAGCATGGTTGGATACCCCGAACCCGGGATTATAGCACAACAAACGGACTATTTCAGGGGCTCAGCCGCGCCAGGTGCGGTAGGAGCCGAAGCCGGCCAGCCAGCTGCCCAGCACGATGATCAGCCCGGGGTTGCGCAGCGAGCCCAGCAGACCCGGCGCACTGCCCTCGGGCGGCTCAATCCCGCCCCACCAGCCGATGTAGCCCAGCAGGAAGGCACAGGCCCCCAGGGTGTAGACCACCACGAGCCCCAG
>JAHEFU010000042.1:0-13127 GCA_024645305.1 Planctomycetales bacterium | reverse complement strand
CCCCAGCAGCTCCCGCATCACCACCGGACTCGTCGGATCGGCCCCGCTGCGGTCCTGCTTCTCGGTCTGGCGCGAGGTATGGCCGAAGTACACCCCGGTCCCAAGCCCCAGCAGGACGGCGATTATCAGCAGACTGATGTTCTGTGGCACGCGCCGATTGTAGTACAGGCCCCGCAGCCCCTGCCTGTGATCCTTGCCAGGGCCAGCCTGGCCAGACCTCAGCCGTCCGTTGCGCTAGAATCAGTCCGCAATGCAGGGCAGCGGATACAGATACAGGCCGCCCAGACATGGAGGTGGTCAGGTCAGGCGCACGACAACCGCCTCCCCTTTGCTGGCCTGCTGCATCATGGGCGTACTGGCGATCTTCCTGCTGGCCGGATCTGTCCTGTATTTCTGGCAACCGGACAGGCTTGCGGACCTGCAACTGAGCATCTCGGAAATGCTGAGCGGGGTATCGGGCAGCGAGACCCCGGATGCCGCCCCGCGCCTGCCCGTGGATTACCGCGATGATCCCAACCAGTCCAGCACTCCGGCGGGTGAGCACATCAGTCTGGATGAGCCGCTGGAATTCCGCCAGCTGGAACGCCTCAGCAGGCCGCAGGCCTGGGAGGGACAGCTCAACAAGCTGGATGACAACGACCGGCAGTACCTGTTTGGCAACCAGCTTACCGGGGGACAGACCGGGATTGTCGCTTACCTGGGTCCGGCGGGCCATGAGGATCTGCGTTTCCGGATCCCGGCCATGCAGAACCGGGGCCGCTGGCTGGCCTGGGATTTCGACTACAGCGGCGGTGATGAATTGCTGCCGATCTGCCCGGTCCTGGAGCTGGACCCCCGGGAGCTGGCCGTGGCGCACTACCTCTGGGAGGGGCTGGACACGGCCAATGCCACGGTAGTACTCAACCAGCTGGGAGAGCCCATGAAGGTCCTGCACGGCCGGCAGCCGGACCGGCGGGCGGATTTCGTGCCCGTGTTTGATGTCAACGGCGATGGCCACAAGGAGCTCATCCTGACGGATGAAATGGTGGGCGCAGGTCAAACCAAGTTCCTGGTCTACGGCCAGCTGGGAAAGAAGCTTGCCAGCCTGCTGGTGAAACGCCGGACATATTTTGCGGGAGTATCGGACACCAACGGGGATGGTCACCGTGAGCTGATCCTGTTCGATGAGGATACGCATGAGATCCTCGCCATGTCCCTGCGCGGGGAACAGCGCATCGTACAGACTCCCCAGCCTTTTGAGAACATCACGGGCATGCCTGACCTGGATGGAGATGGCATCCACGAACTTGTGGATATGGGCCGGGCCTGGTGGAACCCTGCCACGGGCAGCTTCGTGAGACTGGACCCACCACTGGGGGCCGTACCGCCGGGGGAATCCAGCGCGCAGCACTTCGTGGTGCTGGCCGCAGATCTGGACCTGGATGGCGCACGTGAGCTGGTCGTACTTCATGGCGAGGGAGAGTCCCTGTCCAGCCTCGGGATCTACGGCATTGACGGCCGGGCCCGGCAGTACCGGCAGTTCGACAAACCTATGGCGGATGCTGCCGTACTTACACGCGAGGGCCGGGATTACCTGATCCTGATCAGTCACAGCGGCAGCTGGTGCTATCCCTGAACCCGCTAAATCGGACGCAGGCGCAGCCGGTTAGATAATTGGAGCTAAATTTCTGAAGGCCTGTAACATTCAGCGGGTCCGGTTTATCTATTAAGCGACACCAGTTTGCAAGGCCGGTGTGGCAGAGGGATCCTGAATCTAGCTGTGCAGGGATCCAGAGCCGGACCAGTCTGTAGAAATCAGATTACCTCCTATATTTCAGCCGGTAGTCCCCGAGGGAACCCCCAATTCCTCGGGGCTCTTTTTTTTTCTTGTTCCTATTGCCCTCTCATGCAAGCATTCGCGGGTTTGACGCTGCAATCCGGCTAAGCCGGATTGGGTCGCGTGGAAGTGAAATGTGGATGGAAGTTGCATCGTGCCGAAAGACCGGAACTTGTTTCGGGTTTATCGGCAGACCGGCGAGCGCTCAGTGAGCCGGTAACAGGATTCGGTCTGGCGCTGCGGCGCTAATGAATTGCGCCGGGTCGGGTTGTAGTAACTCCGCAACGTTGGAAGATGCATCGTGCAAGAGGAGTGGAACATAACGCGCAGGCAAGCTGCGCAGCTTCAATTCCTGGTCCCTGATCCCTGATCCCTGGTCCCTGATCCCTGATTAAATTCCAGTTAACCCCCGAACCTGCATTTTCCGCCCTGGTCTGATATAACAACGGATGGAAGGGGATTCCCCGTGTCTTCAAGACAGTAAGGGGACCTGGGGACAGTAGCGATAAGCAGGTATCCGGTGATTCTGGAAGGAGCATTCACGAACACTCTGGTGTTTCGTGCTGCCGAGGGGCTGAATCGCCGGATGCCTTTCTTTATATCCGCTTCAAGTGTTAAATCAAGCTTAAATGTAGAGTTTAAGTGCAGGATCGTGCTTGACACAATTTTTTCTAAAAACCTGTGATCCCTTCCCAGCATGGCCTCAGGGATATCAACAGATGAATTTCATTTTAATTAGCTCGCTTAATTAAATGATCGGAATTTCTGCAGAATAGTTACATTAGGTGTAACTTTCGCAGGCAATTTGCTATCTATTAGTTACCAGTTCACATAGACAGATGGAAGAGGGAAGCGAATAGATGGCCGGAAGGAATCCGGCAAAGTTAAAGGAAGAAGAAAGCCTGCAGGGAAACCTGCGGGCTTTTCCTTTTTCTCCGGGAGTAAACCGGCAGGGACTGCTGACTCCTGGCACAGTCAGTACGAGCACTTGTGGCGGCTACAGCGGAGGAAACCCCGGAATTCAGTGTCCAGGCCGGCCTGTTTTCCACACACCGCCAGCCCGGCTTCCCCTATAATTGAGTCCCACCCGCGTGGTGGAATTGAAGAGGTGGCAAATCGGATGAACAGCGCACTGAAGCGCATGCTCGGCCCCGCAAGTGCGGAGGCCGGCCTTGCTTAGACTGACCCAGCTGGAGCTGCTTGGCTTCAAGAGCTTTCCGCATAAGACGCTGATGGAACTGGACGGCGGCGTGACCTGCATCGTCGGCCCCAACGGCAGTGGCAAGAGCAACCTGAGCGATGCGATCAACTTCGCCTTCGGCTCCCAGAGCGGCAAGGAACTGCGCGCGCACAACCTCTCCGGGCTGATCTTCGCCGGTACGGAACAACTGCGCCCCCTGAATATCGCCTCCGTCACCCTGCACTTCGAGGTGGTGGATGACACCCCGCCCGAGGACGAGGATGCCGAGCTGCTGGAAGCCCTGGCTCAAAGCGGCATCGGCGAGGACGGCGGATCCCGGTCCCAGGCGGTGGATATCGAGTCCGGCGGCTACCAGGGCCTGCAACTCACCGTGTTCCACTCCGCACGGCTGGAGGAGAAGCAGGACCGCACCCCCGGCATCATCCGCCTGCTGCAGGACATCAGGGTCGGCGACCGCATCAGCCTGACCCGCCGGGTCTTCCGGGATGGTACAGGCGGCTACTTCATCAATGATGAGCAGGTGCGCCTGAAGGACGTGGATGAACTGTTCAACCGCTTCAACCTGGGGCGCAACTCAGTCTTCAGTGTGTCCCAGGGCGAGGTGGAAAAGAAGATCCTCGGCACCCCGCAGGAAATGCGCGAGTGGCTGGCGGAGGCCACGGGTGTAGCCCTGCTCCTTTCGCAGAAGAACCGGGCCCAGCAGAAGCTCAAGAAAACCAGCCAGAACCTGGATCGGCTGGAGGATATCAGAATAAATACCAGACAGTTGGTTGAAGATCTGGCTGACCAGCGTGTCAAGGCTGAAGAGCATCTGCGGGTGCGCGAGCAGCTCCGTATCGTGGAGCTCAATGAAATAAAGCGAGAGGTTGAATTTTCCCAGAGACAGCAGGGCAACGCCGAAACCGGACTAGGGGAGCTGCAGGGGAAACTGCAAAGCTCAAAAGTCGGGCTGGATGAGCGCCGCCGTCTGGTCCGCGAGAATGACCAGGCCCGGGAGGCCGCCCGCCAGGAGCTGGAAAGCTGCAACCGCCGCCTGGAATCCCAGCGCGAGCAGGCTGCCCAGCTGCGCCAGGCAGCCGCCGTGGCCCGCCAGGCCGTGTCCAGCCATGAGGAAGCCATTGAACGGGCAAAGCATGACAGTGATGAGCTGAAGAACCAGCTGTCCGAAATGGATGCCCATGAGGAAGCCCTGCGCCGCAGTATCGCCACAGCCCGTGAGGAACAGGCTGCCGTGGCCGAAGGCGGCGGGGAGACCCACAAGCGCCTGCGCGAGGCCCAGGAGAAGGTCAATGAGCTGAGCCAGCAGCAGACCCGTTTGTCCTCGGGAGCCTTCGAAAATGCCCAGCAGCTGGCCCGTATCAATAACCAGCTGGAAAGCATCGAGCGTTCCGAGCGCCAGCTCAGCTCCCAGATCGAGGAACGCCAGCGCCAGCAGGAGGCAGCCCGCCTGCGCCTGCTGGAATTGAAACAGGAGCTGGAGCAGGAACAGACCCAGGCCGAGCAGCTGGCCCTGGAAACCGGTGCCCAGAAGGACCTGATAGACGAACACAACAAGGCGCTGCTGGATATGCGTGAGGAAATCAGCCTCGCTGACCAGCACTGTGCCGGCCTGCGCAATACCCTGGCCGAGCTCAACTCCCGGCGCCGCACCATCGCGGAACTGGCGGAGCAGGCCGGACAGGAGGAAGGGGCCATCGCCCTGCTGGAGGATACGGAACTGGGCAGCAGCCTGTCGCGCGTGACCAGCATCACCTTTGGCAACGAACTGCGCCCGGCCTTCACCCGCCTGCTGGCCCATATGGATGACGCCCTGGTGGCGGAACTATCCAGCCGGGGACGTGCCGCCGAGATCCTGGCCCAGGCCCAGGCCGACTCCCTGCTGCTGACCGGCAGCTACGCGGGGGAATTCCATGCACAGTCCCTCTGGCGCCTGCTCAGTGGCGACCAGCGGGTGATCTCCGCCCTGGCGGCCATGCTAGGGGATGTACTGCTGGCGGACAGCCGCGCGGAAGCGGACGGCCTGCTGGAGCAGCACAAGGCGATCAGTGCCGTGGTGCTGCGTGACGGCAGCATGCTCGTGGGCCGCAGCCACTGCTTCATCGGCCAGCCCTCACCGGAAAAGGCCCTCAAGGTGGCCCGCCAGAGCGACCTGGCCTACCTGGACGAACAGATCGAGGACATCCGCCGCCGCCTGGAGAAATCCAGTGCGGAACTCGGCGAACTGCGCAAGGCGCAGCAGAAGCGCCAGCAGGAACGCGACGATGCCAATGCGCGGCTGGCCGCCGCCGAGGAGCGGCTGCGCAATGCCCTGCAGCTTTGCGACCGTCTGCACAGCTCCATCGGTGAGCGCAGCGCGGAAATGGAACTGCAGGCCAGCCAGACCCGCCAGCTGGAACAGGACCGTGCCAAACTGCATGAGGAATTGCCCCTGCGCGAGACCGAGCTGCGCGGGCTGCGGGAGCAGCAGTCGCAGCTGCAGCAGCACAGTGATGAACTGGAGCAGCAGCGCCGCCAGGCTGAAGTGGAACTGGATGAGGCGCGCGGCCTGCATACCGAGGCCCTGACCCGCAAGGAACTGGCGGACCAGCAGGTACGCCACCTGGAGAAGGAAGGCCAGGACATTGCCAGCCGGGCCGGCGGCCTGCGCCAGCGCATGATGCAGCTGGGCCAGCGGGTCGAGGCCAGCGAACTGGAACGCGGCCAGGCCCTGGAAACCTCCGCCCAGGCCGCTGAGCAGGCCCGCACGCTGGAGGAGAAGCTGTCCACGAGCGGCACAGAACTGGAAACTCTGGCAACGCAGCGCGAGGCCCTGGAACAGCAGGCCCGTACACTGCAGGAGCAGCTTGCCGAACTGAGCACCGGCCAGGCCCGCCTGGAACAGGAGCAGGTGACGCTCGGCAGCCAGCGCGAGCGGGCTGTGGAGCGCATCGGCGAATGGCTGGCCATGCTGGAGGAACGCCACAACCTGACATTGACAATGCTCATGAATGACGCCGGCCTGACCGTCTCCCCCGTGGAGGCGGACATGGACGCCGCCGAGGCCGGGCGCAACAAGCTGCGGGCGGAAAAGGCCCGCCTGCAGGATCTGCTGGAACGCATCGGCACTGTCAACCTGCTGTCCATTGAGCAGCACCAGGAACACTCACGCCGGCTGGACTTCCTCGATAGCCAGGCGCGGGAACTGGAGAAGGCCGTGGCCGACCTGAGCCAGCTTGTCAACGACCTCGACCGCACGACGGAGGTCAAGTATAGGAAGAGCCTCAAGCGCATCGAGAAGCGCTTCAATGACATCTTCCTCGTGCTCTTCGGCAGCGGCTTCGCGCGCCTGAAGTATGACGAGCCGGAGGACATCATCAACTCCGGCGTCGAAGTCGAGGTGCAGCTGCCCGGCAGCCGCCGCCACAGCCTCCGGAGCCTCTCCGGCGGTCAGCGCACGCTGATCTTCCTCGCGCTGTTCTTCGCCGTGCACGGTGTGCGCAGCCCCGGCTTCTGCGTACTGGACGAGGCGGATGCCGCGCTCGATGATGCCAACGTGGAGCGCTTCGCCAAGCTGATCCGGCATTACTCCGAGGATGAGCAGTTCATCGTCGTGACCCATAACAAGAAGACGATGGAATGCGCTGACAAACTTGTCGGCGTGGTGGGCCGCCCGCGCGGCGTGAGCAACCTCTTGGATGTCAACATGCGCGATGCGCGCAAGATGGTGGACCAGAAGGGCGCATAAACAGGGGGCAGGGAGCAGGAAAAGAAACCGAAGCAGAAGCAGGTCAAGAGGAGAATCAGTATAAAAAAGGGGAGCCCGCAGGCTCCCCTTGTTTCAAGTCGTCATTGTCAGAGTGCGATTTGCGCCGGACTTGCGTCCGACCTCCTATTGTCCGGATTGCTCCGGACCTCCCTTATTGGCCTGCGGGATCCTCAGCGGGAGGATCAGCCGGTGCATCATCACCGGCCGGGGTTTCGTCGCCGCCAGATCCATCCTCGGTGGCGGCTGTCCCTTCACCGGCAGCTTCGCCGGCTTCATCCGTGGCAGTGCCAGTGTCCGTGGCCGTGTCACCCGCGACATCCTCACTCATCTGCCCTTCCAGATCAGAGATATCCGGCAGCTGCAGCGTGCCTTCCCCGAAGGGGATGGAGCTGCCCGGGTTGTTCTGGGCCTCACTGATGGCCTTCTCCAGCTCCGCCTGGCGCGCCGCCTGGCGCAGCTCCTCAAGCGTGGCCAGGCCATCCTCATCATCGAGCTGGTTGTAGCCCTGCTCGATCAGGTCCAGGGTCATACTGTCCGAGTTGGCAACGTACTTGAGCGCCGTCGCCAGCTGCTCGCGGGCCTCATCAGCCCTGTCCAGCCAGGCCAGGTTCAAGCCGCGCGCCGCATAGGCCGCCGCATTGTAGTTGTCACTTTCGGTCACCTGCGCCAGGTTCTCCTCGATCTCCTGGCGGGCCGCGGAGCGGTCCACCTGCTGGCCGATGATCCTGTCCTCGGTCTCCAGCCACTCCATGTAGGTGTCGGCCACCAGCCAGTAGCTGAACATGCTCGGTGTGTCACCCTCGTCCTTCTGGCCCATCTTCAGGTAGCCGATCGCCAGGGCGTACAGCGGAGTGGTCTCATCGGCTTCCGTGACAGCGCTCTCCTGCTCAACCAGGGCTTCCTCGATACTGGCAACAGCCTCCACATCCTCAGCGGCTTCTGAGCCGTCACCGCTCGTGTCCGACTCATCCGCGGCCTCTGCGTTCGCGGCTTCATCCGCCGCGATGATCTCATCCACGGCCTCCAGGGCGCTGTCTGCAGCGTCCTCTGTCCCGGCCTCCGCTTCCTCGTCGGCAGCGGGCTTGGGCAGGCGGTTGTCCCACTTGGGACGCATGATCTCGAAGTCGAAGTTCTCACCCACATGGGCGTTGGAGGCAACCAGCTTGAGGTCCTCGAAGCTGACATCCGCGGCGGTGTACAGCCTGTCATCCATCAGGGCCTGGTAGGCCAGCACGTAGGGCAGGTTGATCTCCACCTTGGCCTCGCTGACCAGGTTGCCGATCTTCTCGTAGGCCGCAGCCGGATCCGTCTTGTTGAGCTGGATCTGCCGTGCCTTGACACTGCGGTAGAGGTTGGCAACCTCCTCATCCGTCGGCTCGTAGTCCTCGCCCTTCTCGTCCCTGATGTCCTGGATCAGCTCCGGTTTCTTCTCCTCGAATTCCGGGCCCTCGGCCTCACGCTTCTCATAGACCTGGAAGCGCTGCAGGCCGGCGGGGATCTCGAACCAGTCCGTGGTCTCCCCGACGGGCGTGCTGAACAGCGCATCGTCATTCGCCTCATCCTGGATCAGGCCCGGGAAGACCCAGGTGTTCAGGTCACCGCCGTTCTCGGCGTTGTTGTCATCGCTGAATTCGCGCGCCAGTTCACTGAACAGCTCGCCGGCCGCCAGGCGCTCATCAATGAGCAGCCTGGTCTCGTTCATCTTCTGTTCCTTTTCGGCATCCGCCACTTCGACGATCTTGTTCTGGCAGTTGGTCACGAGCAGGCTGCGCTGCACATTCTGTTCCCAGATGGCGTTGTCCATGCCACTGCGGCTCAGGAAGGTGCGGAAGGCCTCACGGCGGGCCTTGGACTTGCTGAGGTTCAACGCCAGGTCGCCGACCACATTGCCGGTCGTTTCATCCTGCCCGGCAAGGTAGTTGTCAATGATCTTGTTGCGCTCTTCCTCAACCTCCGCTTCCGTGACAGTCACGTCAAACTGCTCGCCGTACTCCAGCAGCACCTCGTCACGGACCAGCTTGCGTGTGGCCTCGCCGTAGATCTGCAGCAAAAGCTCGTAGTCATTGCGGTTTTGCAGGTAGTTACGGGTCATGAACTCCAGGTTCGCTGCGAACTCGTTGAGCGTGACCGGGCGGTCATTGACGAACATCGCCACGCCCTCGAACCGGCCGTCCCGGCTGACCACGGGCAGCTTGCCGCCCGCCGCGCCGATCTCGGCATTCCCGCTGCCCTGGAACATGGGGCTGTAGAAAGCACCCACACCCAGACCACCTACAATGGAAAGCAGCATCACGCCGGCAAATATCCAGATGCCGGTAGCTCCCTTCTTCCTGACAGTTTCCATGAAACGCATCGTCTGTATCTCCTATCCGCCTTTCCGTGTGCACACAGCGGCTACGCCGCAGCGTGAACTGATGATTATATCAATAAGCGGAGGGCTTAAAGACTTGTAGCCCGAAGTATCAGATGTCCAGCAGTTCGCCGTTCTTCACCGCCCAGGCGATACCGTCAGGCTCACCGTCGGGAGTGATTTCCACATTGCGCAGGCTGCCCTTCTGCACGCAGGGCAGGGGTGAGATCCGGTTGAGGTAGTAGGTCTTGCCCTCATCGCTTAGCAGGTCAACCCCCAGGTCGGGATTGCTCAGGAAATGCACCAGGTAATAGCCCTTGACTTCCCGCGGGTAGAGTTCCGCACTGCTGCTGCCTGAGCCAAAGGGCACATTACCGCCTGAGTCCGTCGCGAAGATAGGCAGGTAACCCCAGCCACCAGGCATGAAACTGAAGCCCCGGTTCTCCAGTTTCATATTGGCGCTGACTCCCGCCAGGGAGCGCGGGTACTGGCCGTTTTGCTCCCTGTAGCTGGCTATGGCTGAGCTGACCTGCTTGACCTCATCCATGTGCTCCCGGCCGTAGTACAGGCCGAAGCGAACATAATGGTCACCCTCAAGGATTTCTTCCTGGCCGTCAGTGGCGCGCAGCACCAGGTCATAGTTCAGGCCGGTGCGGTCACGGTAGGACTGCAGGTAGCTGGCCAGCGCAATCCGCAGCGGCTGGTCCGCCGGGGCTATGATCGCCTCCTGGGCAGCCGGGCCACCTACAAATCCGGTCAGCTTGATGTACTGACTGACGCCTGGTTCAACCTTGCTTTCCACGCGGTAGCGGTAGACATAGGCATCCACACCCGTGGCGGTCCAGGCATCCGTTTTGTCCCGCAGGGTTTCGCTGAGGCTGGCGTAAAACTCATCGTCTATCGACACGGCGATGAAGGGAGCCTCGATCTCCGCCTCGACCACAGTCTGCTTCTCGGATCCACCCAGGGAGGAGAAGTCAATCCGGCTGATGGCAAAGGCCAGGACCGCCACCAGTACAACAATGAGCAGGATCTTCATGATCTGGCTGCTGCCGGGTGCATCAATGGCCGGACCCGGAGCGAAATCAGGGGGCCTGCCGGAGGAGGATGCGCTGTACTGGAACCCACAGTCGGGACAGATGCCTCCGCTGAACTCGGTGATCGTATTGCATCCCGGGCACAGGCGGCTGCCTTCCACCTTCGCGGGGGCTCCCGCTTCAGGCTCATCCGGTGTCATGTAGTCCGAGCGGACCGGATCACCCGCGCCGCCCAGCCGCATGTGCAGGGCCACCCCTGGATCAACCTGCTCATCGCTTTCCGGCAGGCGTCCACTGCCACCCTGGGTGGAGTAATCCGGCTCAACCGGATCCCCTGCTCCGCCCAGTTTCATATGCAGCGACAGCCCGGGATCGGCGGCGGGCTGCTGCCCGTCATCCTGTCCATTGCCACTGTGCACATCACGTCCGTCCTGCTTGTCATCCATGCCAATCTCTCCCGGCCAGAAGGCTGATTCTAGCATTACTTGCGACCCGGGAATGCTAGACTGGTTCGCAGTGAATAGGCAACTGGTCAGCAAGCTGGAAGTCTGGATCCTCAGCAACGGGATCGGGGCATTGCTGCTGGCCCTGCTCTTCAGGGCAGGCTGGATGTACTTCCGCTTTCACAGCTGGCCATTGAGTGATCTGCAGATGCTGTTGCCGGCAGTGGCCATCGGGCTGCTGCTGCTGCTGAACTGGACGCTGAAGGGCAGCCTGGGGCAGTTCCTCGGAGGACTCGCCGCCCTGGTGGTCTGGCTGCTGGCCGGCTGCATGCTTCCCTGGATTATCTGGCCCATGGCTGACCTGCCACAATGGATGGTCCTGGCCGGGCTGGGCTTCCTGGTCTTTGCATTCGTGTTCACAGGCATTGCCCGGGCGGCCAGCCGCCTGAGGTTGAGACTGCATGGCCGGGACTGGATCCTCAAGCATCTGCGCCATGAATCATTCCTGCGGCGCCTGGATGCCCACCGTCACCTCAGCGGGCTGGGCCTGATCGCCGGCTGAAGATGAAATGCCAGTGAACTTCCGCCCGCACAATGTGCTGGACTGTTAAGATAAGGCCAACATAACAAAAAGTCCAAGAGGTATTCCATGGCCCTTGTGAGTTACCAGAAAGTAATGAGTTGGCTTGATTACTGGGAGTTACCTGCGGCGGACAGCTACACGCAGTGGGGACGTGAATTCAACCATATCCCGCCGCCCCCGCCGGAGGATCCGACATCATATGCGGAAGCCGCCACCTGGATTTCCGCCAATTATGATGGTCCGCTGGTACCTGATCCGCCCTCGAGCTGAACTGAGCACATTGTGAACGATTGAGATACTGCAGCTGTCTGGAGGACAGGAGGGTTTTCCACTACCCACTCCGGGAAGCCCTCCGGCAATTCCCCCGGCACCAGGCCCCTGCAGATGTGCGCGGTTCCCCAGGCGGTATTCCAGACCGCGCTATCCCCTAAGATTGATGCCATGCCCGAGCTGCGTTTCGACCCCTTGAGCCGGCCGGCCCTGCTGGGTCTGCTGTACCGCGCACTGGCCGGCAATGCCCAGCCTGGACGCGCGGCCATCACCCGCCGCATGCTGGAGCAGCTGCAGGAACAGCGAACGGAACTGCTCAAGGAACGCAGCAGTCTGGCAACGGATGTCCGCACGGCGGATGAGCGGCGGCGCGAAGCAAAGCGCAGTGCAGCTGATGCCCGGCTGGATGTGCAGATTTTTCAGGAACACAATCCCGCACCTCCGGAAGCCAGACGCGGCCTGCTGGGCCGGCGCGCGAGCCCAGAGCGTCGGGCCTGGGAGGCGGAGCGTGACCGGCTGGCCGCCATTGCTGACGACGAGGAGCAGACAGCGGCGGAGTATGCCGCGATCCACACGGATATTGCAGAACGCCTGCAGGGCATGACTGAGCGGACTGACAACCTGAACCTCGAATATGGGAAGCAGCTGGATCTGCTGCGCGGGCAGCTCAGCGCCTGGGTACTCCTGCAGCACTGCGGCGCGGACAGCAGTGAAGCCCATGAACAGCTGGCGGATTACCGCCGCCTGCTGCGCGGTGAGCTGAGCGTGGCCGTGCTGCTGGTGATCGGCGAACTGCTGGACAACGGTCCACAGAGGGCCTTTGGCACACTGGCGGATTTGGCTACGATCTGGGACCAGCATCCTGATCCGCTACGGCCGGTGCTCGAGTCCCTGCTCAGGCTGCTGCGGGACGGGAAGCTGGAGCGGCGGGATGCCGGGATGCTGCAGCGCGCTCAGTTCAGCCAGCCGGCCCACTGGAACCTCTACCGTCTCGTACGCGTGCTCGGTGGCTGGCCCGTGGAGCTGCATACAGACGACGAAGCCGGCTTCCTGCGCACGCTGTGGGCGCTGGAGCAGTTACTGCTCACCCAGGATCCCCCGGCGGACTGGCAGCCCCAGCCGGCGGACGGCCTGGCCGCCTGGTCATCCGGCTCTGACAGCCTGATCCAGCTCATGTGCTGCCTGGCACTCTGGCAACGCGGCGAGCTGGCCCTGATTCCGCGGGCGGCTGACCTGCCCTTCGAGCATATCAAGGTGCTGGAGCGCGCGCAGGACAGCTGGCCGGGACTGTATGCCAGCCTGACTGGACGCCATCTCGGCGGCTGGCCGGAGCCCCTGGGTGGGCATGTCTGGGGCGAACTGAGCTGCCTCATGCTGCTGGCGGCACAGCGGCATGCGCCGCAGGAACTGTACAGTCACTGGCTGGCAGAGGGCTACAATCTGCCGAAATCGCAGCTGTTCTGGTGGTGCATGGCCCGGCTGCAGGAAGACAGCAGCCTGCTGGCCCGGATAACTGACTGTCCGCCGGGACTGATCAGGGTGGACTGCGCCTCGTTATAATTGGTGCATGGATCAAGGTCTTGCACTGACCGTCATCGCCACCGCCCAGGTACTGGGTTGCCTCATCCTGCTGCTGGCCGCAGTGCTGCTGCTGCCGAAGCTCAGCCGTGTCTGGACTGAAC
>JAHEFU010000041.1 GCA_024645305.1 Planctomycetales bacterium | reverse complement strand
GAAGGCCGAGGCGAAGTCCGGGTTGGCCGCGGCAATCCCGGCAAACAGCTCATCCTCGTCAACCTTGGCGATGATCTGCCAGGTGAGCTCCAGCCTGCGGCCGCTGCCGTCCGTAACGACATCGTCAGCGAAGATCCCGCCGTTGCCGAACAGGAAATCCGTCTCCACGACGGTATCGTTGTCAACATCCCGGGCCACCCACTGGCGGCCCCGGCTGCTGGTCAGCACAAGGTCGTACTGCTCGATGAAGTCCGTGTCCAGTTCCTCGAAGGCGAACTCGACATCCACGTCGTCAGGGTAGAGCAGCTCATCGCCGTCATCCGGGTTGAGCAGGGTGATGAAGCCGTCGCGGTTGCTGTCAAAGGGATCCAGCCCGAGCATGGTCTCATCCACGTCGGAGATGCCATCATTGTCAGTGTCGAACAGTTTCCAGCGCAGGGCCAGGGCCGGGTTGCCACTGGGCTCGATCAGCCCCTGCAGCTGGTCTATCAGGTCCCGGTTGGTGTCAATGAAGGGATCGGCGTCATCCATGAATTCACCGAGGATCTCATAGGCATCACGCTGCAGGGTGGCGATCGTACGCAGCACACCTCCGATGCCCTGGCGGAACTCCGGCGAACGCATCGCATCCAGCAGCTTCAGCTGGTCCTCGTAGTAGTCGTAGGAATCCTGCGGATCCTCTGATTCATCAAAGCCGGTGAAGCCCCGGTCATTGAGCAACCCTGCCCACAGCAGGCCATCCGGATCCACTTCATCGAGGAAGTCCGCGTAATCAAGTCCCAGCTCATCCAGCTCATCCCAGGTGTAGAGCACCTGCACATAGAGGTAGAGCATCTGGAAACGCTGGTCATTACGCTCGTAGCGGTTCCATTCCTTCTCGTAGTCAGATAGCTTGTCATACAGGTCATCCGCATGCGTGCGGAAGGGGCGCAGGTTGTCAGCCAGATCCTGCAGGGCCTGCTCATAGGCATCGAAGAGGGATGTGTCTTCCATCTCCTGCTCGAAGTTGAAGGCCGCACTGCCCGCAGGGCTGGGGCCCTGGTGGTTGCCATACTGCGCGTCGATCTCCGTGCTGATGGTCAACGGCAGCGGACTGCCCACGGGCTGCCCGAAGGTGTCCACCACGAAGAGGCTGACCGTGCCGTCGTAGCCGTAGCACATGCAGTTATAGCCGTCGATGTCGTCCATACCCCATTTGGTGCCGCGCACGACGGCCAGGGCGGTGGGGGTCAGTACTTCGAACTGGCTGCCCTCGCTCAGGGCCTGACGGATGTTCACGAGGATCCCGCCCTCGCTGGCACTCAGCCGCGCACTGCCGTCACCGTACAGGTTGTCAACGGTCAGCTCGCTGTTCTGGCGCAGGATCACGATGTTGCCGGTATCAGCATCGCCGGTTTCACTGAAGAGCAGCTGGACCTTGGACTCCTCGCCGGTGCGCAGGCTCCAGCCCGCGCCGATCTGCTCACCCTTTTCCGCCTGGCGCCACTCGTCCTCGGTGAATTCCGAATGCCTGAGCTCAACACGGCCGGCCAGGCGCTCCACCGTTATGCCGAATCCGTCGCTTTGGGCCAGGGCCGGCGTGATGAACAGCAGAAGTGCTGCCGTAAGCAGGATGCCTAATCTGATAGTTCTAGTCAGTGTCATGTCTTTCTCCAGCACAGGGCTGCGCAGGAATGATCAGAACCGGAAGGAGATGATCGCCTGCAGCCGGTTGTCTTCCTGCAGCGGCTGGCTGTCATACTCGCGCTCGTTGAAGTCGTAGCTGATGCTCAGCTCCGCTTCCTCGCTCAACTCATAATCCCAGGACGCACCGACCCGGGTCTCCGTGTAGTCATTGGTCGAAGCCGGATCGGCCTGATCCAGGTAGCCAACCCCGTAATATACCCGGACTGAGTGCCTGTCAAACCGGTAGTCGAAGTCCAGGTTGAAGTCATCGCGGGCGTAATCGCGCAGGGCATCCATCGCGTAGAGGTTCTCGCTCGTTGAGACATCGAAGCTGACGCCGATGTTGTGGTGACTCCAACGCACCCCGCCGCGGTGGCTGCGGGCCTCGTATTCGCGCACGGGATCAACGTAACCGTTGTCCCGGTTGTCAAAGCTGTAGGAGAAGTTCCATTCCGCATCCGGGTTGTAGTTCAGCCCCAGCCCGTACCCCCGCTGCAGGGTGTCATCCAGCGGAACGATGTCGAACTGCTTGTCCCGATAGGACCATTTCAGGTCGAAATCCAGCTCCTCGCTCAGGCTGCGCCTGTAGCTGGCACTCGTACTGTTCTCCTCATAGTTGTCACCGGGATCATAGTACCGGTCGTAATCCGTGATGCCGTGCTTAATGCTGAACTGGCTGTCGTCATCGGGCTTCCAGTCCATGCTGAAGTCGTAGCCGAGCTCAATATGGTTGCGATCCTTGCGCACGTCGTAATTCTTGTTTTCCTGCTCAAGCTCCACACCGAGGCTGAAATCATTCGTCACATCCCAGTCGAAGGAGCTGCCGTACTTCGTCTTGGAATTGCCACGGTCGCTGCCGATGCTGTAGTTGTAGTCATCGAATGAGCTGAATACCTCACCCTCGAAATCCTTGCTGAACTCATGCTCCAGCTTGAGCTTGCCGCTGTTGAGCTTGTAGCTGCGGGAGGAGAAGGTCTCATAGACCTTCACGTTGTACTTGTAGTCAACGTCCGCACCCCAGCGGCCATCAGCCCATTCAGGATTGAAGCTCAGCTTGAACTCACCTTCCTGCAGGTCGTTGGTTGAATCGCTCTTGTCCCTGTACTCCGAGAATTCCTCCTTCAGGCGCAGATCGCCATCCCAGAGGATGTCCTTGATCTTCTGTTCCGCACCGAAGGTCCAGGTCGCACTTTCCACGTAGCTGATGTCGCGGTTGTACTCCTGGTAGAACTCGTATTCATTGCCACCGGCAGCCTTCAGGCGCTCCACGAACTCGAAGGTGTGGGCCTCGTTCTCGGCGTAGGTACTCTGGCCGGACTGGAATCCGAACTCCGCCTCATACTCCCATTCCGCGCCAGGTTCCTCCTTGCGCGTCTCGCCACCCCAGAAGGTGCTTTCCATGGGAGACTCGTACACGCCCTCGCCGAAGGTCTCGTCATACACGTCATTGCTCAGGCCGCCATAGAAGCTGGCATCACGGTCCAGGACTATCACATCGTTGTCGAGCATCCCGATCACACGGTACAGGTCATCCTGCCAGACTGAATATGCCAGGCGTTCCGTTCCGTCCGCCAGGGCACCGTCCGCCAGTCGCTCGTCCACGAGCCGCCGCAGGTCATTGAGGCGGTTGCGGGTCTGCACCAGCAGCGGACCGTAGCGTGACCAGATGGCGAGGCGCTCCTGCGAATCGTCACCGGCCAGCTCGGAATTGTCCCTGATCTGCCTGAGGATGTCTCCCGCCATGCGGTAGTTCGCAGAGATATTGCGCCACAGCTCCAGGGTGCCGACAGAGAACATGCGATCCATTCCCTGCTCTACTGCACGTTCAAAGGCCTGGCTTTCCCCCATGATGTCTTCGGTCTCAGCCAGCTGCAAGCTCTGGGAGTCAATTGGCTGAACCTCCAGGGCCTTTGTTTCCTGAGCATGGACACGCAATGGACAGGCTGCTGCGAACAGCAGCAGCAACGCCATCAGAGCGTATCTGCAAGTGACCCCGAACATTTGAAGTGCTCATTATATTGTATTGAAGCGCTAAAGTCCATGTGTATAAGTTGTTGATAACCCTTATTCGGTATGGTGTGCTTCCAGTCCGGCAAATCCTGGATGGTCCCGGATACGAACATTTCGGAAATATTCAGCGATTTCAAGTTGACATAGCCTGTGTTGCCTGTATAATCGTATGCTCTAATTCGGCGGTCCATTATGCCATTACCAAAGTATAAAACCAGACGTAGCAAGACCCGCAGCAGGCGGGCAGCAAATTTTCTCAGCCAGATCAGCAAGCCTGAGATGAATAAGTGCCCGCGCTGCTCAGCAGCAAAGCGGATGCACTTCGCCTGCCCGGAATGCGGCTGGTACAGTGGACGCCAGGTATTCGTCAAACGTGATCGCATCAAGCGTGAAACCGACGACGAATAAACAGCAATTCTTCAGCCAGGGGAGTAAACATGGCCACTTTTGATGATGTCCAGCAGCTGATTTCCGAGAAGCTGTCCGTTGACGCCGCCGATGTAAAGCCCGATTCGAGCTTCATCGACGATCTGGGAGCCGATTCCCTTGACCTGGCTGACCTCGTGATGGCCATCGAGGAACAGTACCAGATTGACTTCGCCAACGAGGATACCGAGCAGTTCAAGACGGTCAGTGACGTGGTGAACGCCATTGACCGGCTCAAGACCTGATCAGATTCCCGAATTCGCCGGCACCCGGCGCCGTAACCGATAATGTTGCGGTGTTCCGGGTGCCTTTTTTTTGTGCTCTGCGCGGATTGCTGCTGGCAGTGGCATTCCTTTTGTCTGGCCCTGCTGCACCGGCATGGTCCCAGGGAGACAGTACGCCCGTCAACGATGGCCGCTTCGCTGCAGTGACCCAGCCCCAGTTCCGCCTGATGGAGCGCATCAGCTTCCCAGGTGAACTGATTCGCAACGCCGTCTGGCTGGACGACGGCCACTACCTCTGCCTGACCGTTAGCCCTGATGGTGCCCGGGTCTGGATGGTGGACTATGAAACAGGCGAGCGCTCACTCTTCATCAGTGCCTCCTTCTTCGGCGAGCACATCGCGGCCTTTCCTGAGTGCCTGAACCTGGCCTGGAGCCTTTCCCGGAGCCGGCAGTACATGTTCCTGCACTGGCCGGATTCAGCAGGCCAAAACCAGTGGCGCCTGCTGGACATTTCAGACCCGCCTTTCTTCGTCAGTAAGACCTTCGACCCGCCAGGCGGCATGAACATCCACGACATACTCTTCAGCCATGACGACCGCTACGCCGTGTTCAGCAACGATTCATATGCGCAAGGCAGTGCTGTCAGCATGCTGGTGCTGGATCTGGAGAACGGGTCGGAGACCTGGCGCATCAGTACCCACGACTTGAGTTTTGTGCGCAGAATCTGGTGGGATGATTTCGCGCCGGAAGCGCGCTGCTATGCAGCTGTGGAACTGCAGCAGGGGGAATTCCAGGACCTGCCAGGACTGGCAGTGCTGGACATTGGCAAGCAGACCCTCAGTTTTGACAGTGCCAGAGTCGGAATGCTGATGGGGGATAGCGCAGAGTGGGGTATGGTCTCATGCTTCATGTCAGCGGACCAGCCTGATGTGCCGTATTTCATCCGCGCGGATATCCCCGGACATGGGGACAATATGCAGGTTCCCCTCAGTGATGCCCCGCTTGACCTGGTCTGCCTGGATGAGCCGGGCCTGATCCTCCTGCGTAACACCCTGAACTACAGCATCAGCCAGCTCTGGCTGATTGACATGCTCCAGGGTGACAAGCTGCTGGTTTCAGGTGACAGCGAGCACTTCGAAACCGGACCGGCAGGCCGGCTGCTGATCGTGCCACGAGGCAGCAATGAACTGCACGTAATGCAGCTGTTCCTGCCGGAGGAAGGCAGGACGGTTCAGTAAATGTCGCCCGGGGTTATCTCGGGGCCCCCCAGGGCATAGCGCTGGCGCACGTCATAGCTCACCGCCCGCCCGACCCAGACAGTTTCCATGAGCATGAACTGACGGTGCACCGTGCTGAACTCGATCTTCACCGGTTCCGGTCCGATGCGGTTGTGTTCACGCAACCTGCGCAGCATGTTCGCATTCATCACCTTCGTTTCCGGTTCCATCTGCTTGCGTGCCTTGGCCAGAGTGATGTGCGGATTGAACTCCTTGCGGGCCCGACTGGTAGGAATGATCTCCGCCAGCTTAGTCGTCAGCTCACTGAGCTCCTCACAGGGACTGGCTCCCACGAACAGTACGCGTGCCGTGTCCGGTTCCCCGAAGAAGTCAATCCCGTTCCAGTCCAGCGTAAAGGGGCTCATCTGGTGGCCCAGCCTCGTCATGGCTTCATCAATCAGCGGAATCTGGCTTTCACTGACCTCACCGATGAAGTGCAGGGTCACATGGAAATTTGTGGGCGGGATGTAATGCCAGTTGAAGAGATGTTTGCGGACTTCGCCCTGGCAGGCTTCGAGCTTACTCTGGACGGTACGGGAAGTCGTCAGTCCGATGAACAGCCTGGGGTCGTATCGTGGTTTCATCCTCTTCTCAGCCAGAATTGCGGCCAATGTGAATTATAGCGACTGAACTCAGCCGGACAGCTGGAAGGTAGTACTATCTCGCGGTGCTTAACTACTTCCTCAGGCAGGGACTTGTCCAGATCCGGCGCTATCTCATCCAGAGCAGCCTGGCCATCCTGGGCGTGGCCATCGGGGTCGCTAACGTGATCATGCTGATCAGCATAACCGACCTCGGACGACGCCAGACCATGGGCATGATCAATGAATTCGGTGCCAACGTCTTCATGGTCTCGCCGTACATTGACTTCAAGGCCGGCCCGTTTGCCAACATGAAGGGTGCCAGCGTGCAGCTGCCGGATGAGAGCTGGCGGGTGATCGAACCCCTGCCCGAAGTAGATAGCGTGGCGCCTGCCCTGATGCTTCCCGGCTACATCCTGAACGGTGAGCAGCAGTCCTACACCACAGTGTTCGGCATCAACCAGCATTTCCTGGCGGCACGGGGCCATGAGATGGACAAGGGCCGCTTCCTGTCGGCGGAGGACGTGGCCCAGGACGCGCGGGTTCTGGTACTCGGCCCAACCGTTGCCACCGCACTGTTTGGCGATGAACCGGACATTATCGGCCGCAGCGTGAACATCAAGGATGAGGAGTTCGAGGTGATCGGCCTGCTCAGGCAACGGGGCCGCGTTGGCATGGAAGACATGGACGACGCGGCCTACATGCCGCTGGGCCTGGAGCAGGAGCTGTTCGGCTTTGTCGGGGTGACCGGTCTCTTTGTGCGCTATTCGCAGCAGATCGGGGAGGAACAATCTATGGCGGCCGTCCGGAATGCACTCGCCGGAACACTGGCAGATGGCGAGATCCTCGAGGAAACGTACTCTATCTTCACAATCAAGGATGCCGTGCGCCTGATGGATGACGCCCTGGAGATCTTCAAGGTGGTGCTGATCGGTGTATCCAGTATCGCTCTGCTGGTGGCGGGAATCGGGATCATGAATGTAATGCTGATCCGGGTGATCCAGCGCCGGCCGGAGATTGGCATCCGCCGGGCCGTTGGTGCGAGCCAGTCCCAGATTGCCATCCAGTTCCTCACCGAAGCCTGTGTAAAGGCCCTGATCGGCTCATTGATCGGCATCGGCCTGGGGATAATCGGCGTTTACATATACTGCAACTACACGCAGTGGGAGCCCTGGATCAGCCCTCGCACTGTGGCCCTGGGAGCGCTGTTCAGTGCAGCGGTGGGCATTGTGTTCGGCAGCTGGCCTGCGCTCAGGGCGGCCCAGCAGGATCCAGTGGCCTGCCTGCGCAGTGAGTTGTGAACCTGCGGATATCATGGTTCAGTGTCCGGACCTGCCCCCGCTGCTGAACTGAGCACTGCCCAGGCGCGGCGGATAGCGATTGACAGCAGCCTGCTCAGTCCGCGCCCGGGACTCGGGCAAGGCAGGCAGGCCGTACTGGCGATGCTCGAACGGCTGGGGTACATCCAGATTGACAGCATTGCCGTTGTCAACAGGGCTCACCACCACACAGTCTGGAATCGCCTGCCCGGCTACCGCAAGGGCGGGCTGTACGAACTCCTGCGCCAGCGCCGGATCTTCGAGTACTGGGGACACGCAGCCTCCTACCTGCCGATGGGGGACTACCGGTATTACCTGCCCCTGATGCGCAGCTACCGCGAGCGCCCACGCACCTACATGGCACGGGCAATGAAGCAGTACGGCACATTGCTGCCGGAAATCCTGCGCCGCATCGAGCAACTCGGGCCGCAAAGCAGCGCGGACCTCGGGGACGAGCACGGCAGCCGGGCTGGCCAGTGGTGGGACTGGAAGCCGGCGAAAGTCGCGCTGGAACTGCTGTTGTGGAGGGGGGAACTGATGGTCAGCGAGCGCCGCGGCTTTCAGCGGGTGTACGATCTGACCGGGCGAGTCCTGCCCAGGGGCACGGATACCACGGAACCCGATGAGGAGGAGCTGGCGGAATTCATCGTGCGGCGTACGCTGTGTGCTTACGGGATTGCCAGGGAGAAGGACTTCCGTGGGATGCTGCGCATCGGCCGCCTCGCACCCGTCAGCGCTGTGCTGCGCCGGTTGCTTGCGAGCGGAAAGATTGCCCTGGTGTCCGTGGCTGGTCTGGACCGGCAGCTCTGGTACTGCGAAACCGGACTGCTGCAGGGCCTGTCCTCCGCCGGGCGGCGCAGGGCGAAACTGCACCTGCTCTCGCCCTTTGACAACCTTGTCATTCAGAGGGACAGGCTGCAAGGGCTCTTCAACTTCGAATACACCATCGAATGCTATGTGCCTGAACCGAAGCGCCGCTTTGGCTACTTCAGCCTGCCTCTGCTATACGGAGATCAGCTGATAGGAAGGCTGGACGCAAAGGCGCGGCGGGACGAGGGATTGCTGGAGATCCGTTCATTGCATTTTGAGGAGGGATTCCGCAGCAATGCGGAATTCGAGGGCGAGCTGGCCGACGGGCTGCGCCGCTTCGCCGCATTCAATGCCTGTGGCACCGTGCGTGTCATGGCGGCCGGTCACAATATAAGTACAGCGGCTGTCAGGCGGGTAAATTCCCTGCTTGCATAAAAAAACGGCAACCGAAGCTGCCGTTGTTCATTGTCATAATCCTCGTGTATGCCTATTCCGTGGAGGCGCCTTCATCCGGCGGATCGGTCAGTTCGACCTTGACCGGCTTGGAGTCACCGTCCTCGATTTTGACGACCTTGATGGCACTGTAGTACTTGTCGTCATGGCCCTTGAACTTGAGAGTATATGTTCCCTGGGCCAGATTCTTGACATAGCCGATGCCACGCTGTGTCGACACCTGCTGCACCTGGATGCCCTTGGAACTGTAGACTTCCACCCAGACATTCGCGCTCGAACCCCGATCCGTACAGTTCACAATGATCTCCGCACTGCCCTCATCCTCACAGGATGCAAACACCAGGGCAAGCAGGAACAGTCCGATTAATGCTAATTTCCTCATTTTTCACCTCTTGCTCAATAGAGAGCTGATTTTATCCCATGCAGACAGGCAATGCAAAGCGGGAGAATCAGGAGTCAGTATTCTCTAGCGTCGGAGCTGCGGCCTCGGTAAGCTCAACACGCAGGGGCAGAACCTCCCCCGAGCGTACGCTGATCTCCCGCCTGGCAGGCCAGGGCTTGTCCTTGTTGTCCACGAAACTAAGTGTGTAGTTGCCAGGCAGCAGGTGCTTGAACTCGCCGATGCCGCGTACATTCGTGCTGGCACGGCGGCTGATCCGGCCGTCCGGTGACTCCAGCACGACATTGCACATCTGTTGCAGTCCCTGGAAAGTGCAGGAAACTGAGACGCTGGCCGGTTCAGGATCGAAGCAGGAAACCAGCAGCAGCATTGCACAGACTGCAGTGCAGCGCAGGATCTGGCAGCTATGGTTGTTCCTGAGTCCCATTGTTGATCTGATCAGGCCAGGCTGGCAAATGCATCCCGCAGCAGGTCGATGGCCTTCTGGATATTCTGCCGGCTGTTGGCATAGCTCAGGCGCAGGTATCCCTCACCGTTCTTGCCAAAGGATGTGCCCGCCAGCAACGCCACTCCGTAGTTTGCAAGAATGTAACGCTGCACATCCAGACTGGTGCGACCCTGTTTGACCGTGTACTCCTTGATGTTCGGGAAAGCATAGAAGGCGCCGCGCGGCATTACGCAACTCACTCCGGGAATGCTGTTGAGTCCATCCACGATCAGACTGCGGCGGGCCTTGAACTCAGCGATCATCTGCTGGCTGCCGCTCTGGTCTCCGAGCAGGGCTTCGATGCCCGCCACCTGGCTGAAGGCGGCGGTACAGCTGAAGCTGTTGGTTGCCAGCAGGGTCAGCTTCCGCGCCAGCGCCGGGCTGGTCACACTGAATCCCAGGCGCCAGCCAGTCATGGCATATGTCTTGGAATGGCCGTCGAGGAAGATCAGCTGGTCCCGGAAGTCGGGCACCTTGAGCATGCTGGCATGTTCGCCCTCATACACAAAACGATTGTAGATCTCATCACTGAGCACGTAGAATCCATGCTCCCGGGCCAGTTCGGCGACGAAGTCCAGATCTTCCTGTGTCAACACACCGCCGGTCGGGTTCTGCGGAGTATTGAGATAGAAGAGCTTTGTCTTGCTACTGACCAGTTCCCGCAGCCTGTCATGGTCGAAGCGGAAACCGGTGTCTTCGCTCAGGGGCATTGTCTTGATCACACCACCCATCAACTGGATGGCGGCGGCATAGCCCGGATAGGTCGGATCGAAAATGATGACCTCATCACCGGGATTGATGAGCGCCATTGCTGTCAGGAAGACAATCGGCTTGGCACCGGGGTAGATGATGATGTTCTCCCCCGTGACCCCGGTTACCCCATAGCGCTGGCAGACATAATCTGCGTACTGTTCGCGGATTTCCATGGCTCCAGCGCTGCCGGTGTAATGTGTATAACCGTTGTCAAGCGCCCAGTGGGCTTTGTCTATGATGTTGCGCGGCGTGTCGAAATCGGGTTCACCGATCTGCAGGTGCACGATGTCGCGGCCCTGGGCCTCCAGCGCCTTGGCCTGGGCCAGGACGACAAAAGCATCCTCGGTACCGCAGTCGTTCAGCCGGTTGGCGAAACGATCCGTGAATTGCGGCTTTGCAGAGCTCATGGGTCCTCCAGTTGAATGCAGGCAGACCATGCCATTACATGCCTGCTGCAGATACGAACTAAAGTATAGCGCCTAAAAGCAATGTTAAAATCTGCACGCCGAGGAAGAACCCAGACACCGAAGGTCCGCATCATGACAGACAAAACCCTTGACTATCAGGCCAGTGGAGTGAGCATTTCCGCCCAGGATGAAGCCATCAACGCTTTCAGGCAGGATGTTGAGTCCACGCATGGACCGGAAGTCATCGCTGGTGTAGGAGCATTTGGTGCCGCTTTCTGCCCCGATCTGGCTGGCTACACCGCACCCGTGTTCGTCAGCAGCACCGACAGCCTGGGAACGAAGACCATCCTCCACGGCCGATTCGGCACCTGGCAGAATGCTGGCCGCGACGTGGTGGGCTGTGTGGTGAATGATGTGATCTGCAGCGGTGCCCGGCCGATTTTCTTCCTGGATTATGTGGCACTCAACAAGGTGGTACCGGCGCAGATCCACGAAATGGTTGGCAAGGGCATCGCCGCCGCCTGCCGGGAAATCGGCTGTGCCCTGATCGGTGGTGAGATCGCCGAAATGCGGGACGTCTACCAGCCCGGGGACTTTGACCTGGTGGGATTTGCGATGGGACTCGTGGACAGGCCCGCAATGCTGGATGGTTCCGATTGCCAGGCCGGCAGCATCCTGATCGGACTGGCATCAAACGGTGTCCACTGTAACGGCTTTTCACTGGTCCGCGCTGCCCTGGCTGGCCTTCCGGAAGAACAATGGACGGTGGTGGATGAACGCCTGGGAGAATCACTGGCGGATGCGCTGCTGAGGCCGACGATCTGCTACAGCAATGCTGTGCAGGCGGTTTATCAGGCCGGTCTGCTGCAGGCCGCAGCGCATATCAGCGGCGGAGGATTGCAGGACAACGTGCCACGCGTGATCCCGGATAGTCTGGACGTTGAGGTGGATAGGTGCAGCATCCCGATCCTGCCCGTGTTTGATATAATTCAGAGCCACGGAAACATCTCGAGAGATGAAATGTGGCATGTATTCAACATGGGGATCGGCTTTGTTCTGGTCGTATCACCGGAGAATGCTGACAGGGTCCTGGCACTCACTGCAGACAACAGTCCGCGTGTGATTGGCAGGCTTATCAGTGGTTCCGGATCTGCCAGGCTGGTCTTCAGGGACTGATCCGGAGGAAAAGGATGAAATCGACTCTTCTCAAGCTTGCCCTGCTGCTTGCCATGGTGATTGTCAGCGGACAGCTGATGTCCTGCGACAAGATCAAGAACATCGAGGGCACAATCGCCGGCCAGGTGGTGGATGCCAACGGTGTCGGCATGGGCTATATGTCCGTTGCCGTGATTGACGAGACCGGCGCGGAACTCACCCGCCAGACCACCAACGGTGAGGGCGGTTACTTCATCGGCGAACTCAAGGGTGGAACTTACGACCTGCAGGTCTGGAACATGGGCACGCAGCAGATGGTGATCACTTCCAACAATGCAGAAGGCATCAGGCTCGGCATCGGCAAGACCCTGACCATTGACGTCGTTGTTGAATACCCGGAAAAATAGGATCTGACAGCAGGGTCCGGATCCTACTCAGGGACCGGTGCGATGCGCTTGAGGATGCTCAGTTCCGCTGGTGCTTCTGTTCAGTTTCCGGCGTTGACAACGAAGATTCAGCATGCAGCACCCGGCTGCTTGCCAGGATTTCCCTGACGTTCAGCCCTCGCCCAGCTTGTTTTGCACTTGTCCTTGTCACCGGACAGCCCCTGCATCATGTCCTGTCATTCGACCGATCTAATGCCGTAGGATGGCCGACATGGCGTGACATCTGTGAATTCCTGGCTTTTCCAGTGCTCTCACAGCCGGGTGTGGACGAATAAACTGGAACATCGGGTGTAATCTCAATTATGCACCGGACAGCTACCAATCTTGCGAGCCGAAGGAAGTGTCCCGGCCTGAACCCCCTTTGGCACAAAAGGCGGTCACAGGTCATGGATTGGTAGCGAGATTGAACAATTGTAATCTTATAAGGTAATATATAGACAGCTAAAATCAAGAATTGATGGTTTGTCCCCAGTGGTTGAGATAGTGCAACTTATCGTTGCTAGGGAAAGTCTGGATTCAGGGGGATAAATCCAAGTCAAATGGCGGGTTGTGTCAGAAGGGTTCAGGTTAAGATAAATGATTATGTAGGATTTAAGTAAGCTGACGGCTTTCGGGATAACTGTATAGGTGGGAATTCCTGAATTCCAAATTCCAACCAGGGGTAAGTTGCCAGAACATGTACGGAGCAAGGCTTAGCGAACTGTGGGGTGTGTCGGAGGCAATACAGCAGTATTTCGTCTTCGAGCAGAAACTTGCGCTGGCACTCAGCACGGAGCCAGTCCTCCTGGCGCGGGAACAGTCCTCCGGAATGCGTATGTGGGTCAAGCTCTCCGATGGGTCGGAGGAGTCCCTCAGGCGCCTGGCCTGTGAGGCGGATATCCTCAGATCCCTGAGCCACCCGCACGTGATCGGTCTCAAGATAGACAAGCGAGACTTCAGTGTGCCCTTCATCGGCTTCCCCTGGCAGGCCGAACAACCGCTGGCTGATCTGGATGCAGATACGCTGTCTGAACCAGACAGGATTCGCATCTCCCTGAGCCTTCTGGATATCATCAATCACCTGCAGAATCTTGAACAGCCCGTTGCGCACTGCAGGATCAATTCTGAAAACCTCTGGGTCTCCCCCAGCGCCGGATGGATCAGGCTGGCAAGCTTCGGGCATGCCCTGGCCACTCCGCTGGAGGCAGACCTGCTGGCAGACCGTGAGCAGGTCCTTAATCTGCTCAGCGACCTGCTGGGACATGGCGAGCATGGTGAGGAACTGAAGGACCAACTACTGGAAACCGGACTTTCCTGGGCGGAGAGCCGGAATAACGGAATGGAGGATCTGCACGGAATGCTGCGCAGACATTTCCTGACATCCATTACAGCGGATTTACAGGCAATTACCTGAGCAGGGTTAGGATAAGCAGCGATGTTAAAACGATTTGATTTCGGCAAATCTCTGAACAGGCAGGTGGAAGCCTATAAGCGGCTGAATCCGCAAGGTCAGCAGAAGCGCCGTCCTGCGCTACTCAAGAACCTTGAGGACTATGCGCGCAAATACCTCGAAGAGGTGATCAATCCGAATTCAGCCAATCCAGGACAGCTCAAGAGCGGTGCCGAACACCTGGTCGAAGCTGCCGCTGTGCTCGATGAAACACGCGTCACATTCGACACTTTCAGCGACATGGTGGCACGCAGTCGCAAGGTCCCGGTGGTACCGGGACTGGCTGGACTCGTGGATCGTCTGCTGGAGCTTGAAAGTGATTCAAAGGAAAACCGCCTGTCCCTGCTCAACTGGCGCATCACCACGGGGAACATGCGGCCTGAGCGGCATCTGTCATATCTCAGCGAGCGGGCCAGCCTGACTGACGAGGTTTCCCACTGGAAGGACTTCTCCTGGGGCCTGAGCCAGATGATCAGCAAGGGCAGCCTCAAGCAGGGTGATGACCTTACCGTGCGCTCCCTTGAGACGCTGATCGCGAACAAGCACAGCCTGGGGGACAAGGCCGTCGAAGTCACCCTGATGATGGCCGAGGCCCAGATCCTGCGCAAGAATGACAAACAGGCAGAGGACCTGCTGGTGGATATCATCTCGGAAGGCCGCAGCGTCAACGAGGATTTCTTCCATCTGGCGAATTCATTACTGGACCACCGTCCCCAGTGCTGCTGGGAGCTGCACCAGATCGTGATGGACAACTCCATCATGGAGTACCGCGCAGGCCGGATCGGGTGGAACGTGCTCAACGAGAGACTGGAGCGCACACACCAGCATCCGGTGGAGATTGCCAATTTCCTGACCAACCACAAGGAAATGGTACGTGATGAAAAACTTGCCCTCTACACGATGAAGCGCATCGTGAAGCTGGACATGGAACTGATCAACGAGAAAATCAAGAACTGGCTGCGTTCTTTCCAGAATGCAAAGCTGCAGCCCCCCAGCGCTGCCAACGAATTCATGCAGATAGCCGCCGGCAAGGCGTCCAACATCGATTTCGAGGAACTGCCGGCACATGTGATCCCTGACAGCCGCCCTGTTCCCGAAGCAAGCATCAACGGGGCGGGTCCGGAAAAGCTGGACCCACCGCCCATGCTGGAGCTGAACCAGGCAGTCAGCGCGGATAGCACTGAAACGGAAATTGAAACGGAAGATGGCGTGCAGGAATCCTCGGAAGAAACGGAACCGGAGCAGGTCAGTGAGCTACAGGAAGAGCAGCACTCCGGGGAAGACGAAATCGAGGCCCAGGAAGACCACCCGGACCAGTTCGATGTTCTCAGCGGTGAGACCACTCCCCAGCGCCACGACCTTGCAGGTTCCGGAACTGACGAAACCGAGCCCGCTGCGGCAACCACTTCAATGCCGGCCTCTTTCAAGATTGACAACCTGATTGACGGACTGGCTGACTGCGAGCGTGCCAACCAGGTCACGAATGTGCTGGAGAGCTGGATCAACGCAGACGAACAGAGCGCTGCAGATCTGCAGGCGATCAGCCGCTCAATCGCAGACTCCGGTCTCGCCCCCTGGCTGGTGGAGGAGAGCCACCTGTGGTTCGCAGAGCAGCTCTTCCTGAAGGATGAACATGAAGCCAGCGCGCAAGAACTGCGTGCCGTGCGAGTCCCGGACGAAGAGCAGGCCAACCGCCTGCTGCAGCGCATCGAGCGCATGTTCGGCAACCTGGCGGAATATCCGGCCATCGCCGCTCACTGTGCCCGGCTGGCCCTCAAGACGGGGGACTTCCAGGCCGCCCTGGCCCGCGCCGCGTTGCTGCCCGAGGACAATGTCGACCGCGTGAATCTCCTCAAGTCCATTGAACAGTGGATCAATGCCCAGGATGAGATCCCGCCCGACATGCTGTTCGCCCTCGCTAATGCACAGCGCATGCAGTCCGATGATCCCCTGGCGGGATTCGAGGCCGCGACATCCGCCAGCCTGCTGGACCTGAACAATGGCAACATCCAGCAGGGCTACAGCATCTGGGTGGAATCCATCAATCCGCGCGACGTGCACATGCAGCGCGCCAGGCAGGCCAGCTACCTGACCACTGAAAAGGGTCACAGCGAACTGCTGCCGATCGCCCTTGATGAAATTGATGCGCTTGACAATTATGTGGATGACGAGGTCAGTCGTGAACCGCTGCAGTGGCTGGATGACCTGCGGCCACTGCTGGATGAACTAGACGAAAACGACCCGGCGCGTACGCGTCTGCGCTGGACACGGATCTATCTGAACCTGACCCAGCGGATCGGCAACCAGGAGCAGTTCGAGCAGGTCCTGCAGATGGCCGCTTCACTG
>JAHEFU010000040.1 GCA_024645305.1 Planctomycetales bacterium | reverse complement strand
GCTCGCCCTATGCCTACCACATCTACCATGACACGGGCTGGTTCAGGCCGACACTGACGGTCTGGGATGACCGGGGCGGCAGCGACACGGCTACGATCGACATCGAGGTCGGCGTGGGCAGCGGCGGCGTACTGCCCCCGAAGGTTGAGCTGTACTCCTATCGGAAGGAAGGCCCCCGACCCTATGACGCTTACATCCATGCCACGGTGGTGGACAACAGCGGGACTGAGCTGCAGTACAGCTGGGACTTCGATGGCGACGGAGCAGAGGATAGCAATGAAGCTCCCGCGGATTACGGCAATCATCACAAGTATCCGGATGTCGGTGAATTTACGGTGCGCCTGACCGTCACGAACGGACTGGGACTGAGTTCATTCGGGGAACTGGTAGTGACCGTCACTGACAATGCTGATCCAGTGGCGGAGCTGCTGGCTGACGAGACAGCCGGGGAACCGGGACTCCTGGTGCATTTTGATGCTTCCGGCAGCTTTGATCCCGAGGGTGGGGAGCTTTACTACACATGGGATCTCGACGGCGACGGCGACTTCAATCTGGGTACGGGTCCCGTAGCCCAGTATGCATTCAGATACGAGGAACAAGGCACTTATAATGCAGCTGTCAAAGCAAGTGACCCGGAAGGTGCGTTCGGCATTGCCAGCGTCCAGATCAACGTGGTTGAGCCCCCCAACGTTCTCCCGGTGGCGGTGATCACCGCTGAATACGATTCCTTCCCGGCGGAATACGAATTGCAGGTGAATGCCAACGACAGTTACGACCCGGATGGCTGGATAACCAGGAGTGAATGGGACCTTGACAACGATGGCGTGTTTGAGCGGCGGAGTTCCTATGCCTACCTGAACTACCCGGAGCCGGGCACATACACTGTTTCGCTGATGGTGACAGATAACTCGGGCGCCACTGACGTGACAACCCGCAGTTTTGAAATTTTCCTCAACAACCCTCCGCTGGCGGAACTGACGGCTGATCCCCTGCAGGGTGTGGTGCCGCTGCCGGTGCACTACGATGCCACTGGCAGCAGCGATCCCGATGGTGACGAGATCAGCTTCGGCTGGAACTACGACTACGATGATGTCTGGAAGAACTTCACCCCCGGTGAATCCGAGTCGGACCACACATTCACGAAGGTCGGAAAGTACCGCTGCCGGGTCCGGGTGAGCGATCCCTGGGGCTGGACGGACGAGGCCGAGGTGCTGATTGACTGCAGCATGCTGCCGGATCCCGGGGAGTGGTACATCGTCTTCGTTGACGACGGCTATGCGGATGTCTGGAGCCCGGGGCTGGACATGGAACTCGTGGATGGCCGGCCGGCGATCGCCTACTCAGCGGGGCCGACGGCCTGGGCCGGGCTGGGTGAGGAGCGCTATGTCCGGGCAGCGGATGCCGACGGCATCGCCTGGGATGAACCCTTGGCACTGGAGACGCCGGTCTGGCCCAGCGACGGGGCGATGGGTGCCTCCCTGGAGATTGTCAACGGTGCGCCCGCCGTCAGCTGGGGCCGGCATACCGGGCATGTGCTGTACTGCCCGGCGCAGGATGCCCAGGGCGGCAGCTGGAGTACACCAGTGCTCGTGGAACATATCGGCGGCACCGGTGGCGGCGTGGAACTGTGCAGCTACAACGGCAAGCCAGCGCTGGCCTGGGCCAATGCCCTGAACCAGCTGAAGTTCGCGCGCAGCGCCGACAGTGGCGGGCTCAGCTGGCCCGTGATCCAGCTGATCCAGGGCTATGGCGGCGGCTTCAACTTCCAGCCGGGGCTTGAAGATGTCAATGGCGAACTGTGCATGGCCTATGCCGCCAACGGCAAGGTCCTGTACCGCAAGGCGCTGGACAGTGAGGCCTCCGCCTGGAGCGATCCGGTGGAGATCTGGCAGGCGACCAGCAGTTCCCCGAGCGTGGCATTCCATGTGATCAACGGCATCCCGATGGTGGTCTACTACTGTGAACTGGGCCTCGTCTACCAGATCGCGCCGGGGGGACTCGGCAGCATCTGGCTGGAACCGGTGGTGATCACCACGGAGGGCAGCAGTTCCAACAACTGGACGGCTGCGGAATTCTGCCTGTCCGAGCTGGACGGCCGGCCCGCCGTCCTCGACCAGAGCATGGGCCTGTGGATTGCCAACAATGCCACGGGCAGCGAGTGGACCGGACCCGAGCACCTGCCGGCAGGCTACAGCGGCCGGGCCTTCGACCTGCTGGAAGTGAACGGCAACCCGGCCATCGCCTTCCAGGACCGTGACCTGTATTACGCGGTCAAGCTGCCCTGAGCGGCCTATGTCCATGTGCCCCGGCAGGGTACAATGCTGGCATGGGACCAGGCCGGATCGCGGGAGCCGCGTGCGCAGCAGGCGCCTGCCTGCTGCTGGCCTGCTGCATCCTCCTGACTACCTGCGGCGGTGCTTCCTCAGAGTCCACTGCCGGATTGACCAGCGCCAAGCCCGCACCATTCCCAACTCAGTCCAGCCCGCCTGGTGAAATGGTCGGACCGGATGAGCTGCGGGACTTCCTTGACAATGAGCTGGCCAGGCTCGGGATCGACAGGGAGTGCAGGGTCACCCAGGCCCCCGCGGGCAGTCTGAATGCCGTGTTTGACCTGAGCGCGAGTTACTACGACCTGCAGGCCGGGGCCGTGCTGCAGTGGACGGAGCGCCATGTCGGCGACTATGACATGAACGGGATTGTCAACGCTTCCGACCTGACTCCGCTGGCCCAGCGCTGGAAGTACAGCGTGGACTATCGTCCCCCGGCTGAGAGCGGCGTGGCCTGGTGGCCCGTCGGCAATCCGCGCAATGGCGGGCTGGCCGGGATCCTCAACGGCATACCCGGCTTCAGCACGCCGGCGGATCACTGGCGCAGCGCCCGGGTGGACGGGGATGCCAACGGCGAACTGAACATCGCCGACATCACACCGATCGCCACGCACTGGCGGCACAGCGTTGACAGTTACCGCGTCTACCGCCGCGTCGCGACGGAAGAGAGATTCAGCCTGCTGGAGGAGAGCCCGGGCTGCGGTTACAGCATGCTGCGCAGTGCCCAGTTCCCGCAGGGCGGCACAGGCCCTGACAACGCCTGGGCCTTCCGCCTGCACTTCGCGGACCTGGCGATCGGCGCGGGCGACTATGCCTACTATATCGCGCCCTATGACCGGGCCAGCGATTCCGAGGGGGCGGCCTCCAACATCGTGGAAATCAGTTTCGATCCGCTGGCTGAGCCCCCGCCGCCGCCGCCTGGCAACGAATTGCCACTGGCGGTCTTCAGTGCCGACCCACCGCTAGGTGATGCCCCGCTGGCAGTGCAGTTCGATGCAACTGCCAGCAGCGATCCGGACGGCTTGATCGTGCTTTTCCTCTGGGACTGGGACGGCGATGGCCTGACTGACCAGAGCAGCGGCGCCAGTCCGCTGGCAACACATGTCTATTCTGAACCTGGCTATTACAGCCCGCGCCTGACGGTCTGGGACGATGCCGGGGCTACAGCCAGTCTGCAACTGGCCAGTGCCCTGGTGGTCAGCGCGTCCGGTTTGCCGCCGCCGCAGCTCACGCTCGGTGCCAGCCCAAAGAGTGGCCAGCGTCCGCTGTCCGTCAGTTTCGATGCTGTGATTGACTCACCGGCAGGGCTGGAGGGTCTGAGCTATGCCTGGGATTTCAACGGTGACAACGTGGTGGATTCCACGGAAGCACCGGGTCCGGCCGGGATGGAGATGACCTACGACCTGCCCGGCCTGCATCCCGCCCGCCTGCGCATCACTGACAGCCGGGGATTGTCGGCAAGCTCTGAGGTGGTGATTGACGTCCTGCCCAATACCGACCCGCAGGCCGCGCTCAGTGCTGATGTCACAAGTGGCCTGGAGGACCTGCTGGTCAGCTTTGATGCCTCCGCCAGCCTCGACCCGGATGGCGATGTGCTCAGTTACAGCTGGGATCTGGATGGCGACGGGATCTTCGAGACGGATACGGCGGGCGATCCGCAGCTCACGCACCTGTTCACCGAGCCCGGCAGCCTGCTCGTCAGCCTGCTGGCCCGCGATGCGGCGGGTGCGGCAGGCCTGGACAGCGTCACGATCAGCGTCCAGGCCTTCGAAAACCTGCCGCCTGTCGCCGTGGCCAGTGCGGACATCACACGCTACGGGGCCCCGGCCCTGATCACCTTCAGCAGCACGGGCAGCCTCGACCCCGACGGCCCGCCCTTATCGCAGTTCCAGTGGGACTTTGACAACGATGGCGTGCTTGACCAGGTCACATCGGACCATACTGTCAAGCATTTCTATGCCCAGCCGGGCCTGTACACCTGCCGGCTGCTGGTGGAGGATCCGTATGGCCTGCAGGCTGAGGCCTCAGTGGATATCGAGGCGGTTGACAACTCCCCGCCGCAGGCCGCCTTCTCGGCCACTCCGGAATCCGGCAGCCTGCCGCTGGAGGTGCTGTTCGATGCTTCTGCCAGCACTGATCCGGACGGCGACCCACTCAGCTTCCACTGGGAATTCAATTACGAGGGCCGCCAGGAGTTTGCGACCACGGGCAGTGTCACTGAATTGCATACATACCATTCCGCCGGCGTACACACTTGTGCCCTGCAGGTACGCGATGGCCTGGGCGGCCTTGACACCGCTACACTGACAGTCACTGCCAGCGGACCCGGCTGGCAGATCATCAAGGTGGATGTGGGCCTGCCCACCAGCTGGGTCCCGGAACTGGAGCTGGCCAGCGTGGAGGGCCACCCGGCGATTGCCTACACCATCCGTGAGGGGGCGGGCAGCCAGGATGGCAGCGTCCGCTTCATCCGCAGTAGCGATGCGCTGGGCCTCAGCTGGCCCCCGGCGCAGGTCATGGAAAGTCCGGGCCTGAGCGGCCATCGCGGGCACGGGGTCTGCTACAGCCCGAGTGCGGGCCGGCCTGCCCTGAGCTGGGTCCGCGACAACGGTGACATCATGTTTAGCCAGAGCATGTTTGACAACGGGGCGCAGTGGCTGGACCCCGTGATTGCCAGCCAGCCGCCGGGTCGCCCGATCTCCGCGGAGCACCTGGATGTCAACGCTGCGCCCGTGATCAGCATAGTGGACGGCGCTGACAACCTGCTGTTTGGCCGCGCGGCTGATCCCGGCGGGCAGTCCTGGCAGGCCTTCAGCGCACTGCTGGCCCTGGACAGCCGGGCTGACTGGCACAAACCCGAGCTGGCGATTGCCGACGGCTTCCCCGCCCTGGCATTTGTGAATGAGCTGGGCTTCGACTGCAGCGTACACTTCATGCGGGCCCTCGACGGGGCAGGGGAGAGCTGGGGCGAGCCGCAGGAACTCGGCGGCATTGAGTCGAACTTCTCCGGCTGCAGCCTGCTCGTGATTGACAACATCCCGCTGCTGGCCTACTACGGCGAGTCCGGCCTGATGTTCCGCAGTGCCCAGGACAGCCAGGGTGCCAGCTGGAACGAAGCGCAGCTGCTGGCGGGCTACGATACCTTTGACAGTGCCTGGATCTACGAGCAGCTCAGCCTGAAGGACTTCGGCGGGGTGCCGGCGATCCTCGACATCCACATGGGCCTGTGGATCGCCAATGACTCTCTGGGCAGCAGCTGGAATGAACCGCAGTCCATCCCAGACGGCTATACGGGCAGCTGTTTCCAGCATGCGCTGATCGACGGCCACCCGGCCATCGCCTTCCAGCAGGACTATCTGTACTTTGCCATCAAGCTGGACTGATGCGGGTCCCTCCTTACTCCTGATTCCTCAGTGGTCTCTTGCCCCCTCCGTCACAAACCACCGCTGTGAAGTATCAAGTCCTCTGTCGCCCCTGCAAGCTGCTCAAGAGCCCACACGCGATATAAACTAGGGAATCAGATTCAGGGAGATATCACCGAACATGCGTCATCTGCGCCACTGCTTTACCGCCACCCACACCCGTCAACTCAGCTGTGCCCTCCTGCTGCTGGCCTGCCTGGCTGCAGCCTCCCCGGCTCAGGCCCTGCGTGAGGCCCAGAGCATCACCACCCCAGCTGTCAGTGCCGATGGGCAGACAGTGTACTTCGCCTGCTGGGGCGACATCTGGAGCGCGCCGACTGACGGAAGCAGCCCGGCGCGGCGCCTGACCGACAACATGTACGACGACCAGCGCCCGCTGCCCTCCCCGGACGGGGCGAGCCTGGCCTTCATGTCCGACCGCTTCGGCAACTTCGATATCTTCACCATGCCCGAGAGCGGCGGTCCGGCCACGCGCCTGAGTTACAGCGACGGCTGGGACTACCCCTATGACTGGAACAGCGACGGCAGTGCGGTACTGGAGTACTCCAGCCGCCAGGACCTCTGGGGCCTGTCCATGTACGAGCTACCGGTGGACGGCAGCCAGCCGCGGCGGGTCAGCGGGCCGGACCATGATGACCATGTCTTCGGCAGTTACCTCGGCGACGATGACCACCTGGTCTACACCCGGGGCCCCGGGGACTGGGCCCGCAAGGATCACCATGGCAGTGATACCTATGACCTCTGGATGTTCGACCGGACCAGCGGCAACCATACCCGGCTGACGGAGTACGACGGCACGGACCTCTGGCCCCAGCCCAGCCCAGACGGCAGTCGTGTCTACTTCGTCTCCGACCGTGACGGCACGGAGAATATCTGGGAAATGACCCTGGCGGGCGGCAAACTGCGCCAGCTGACCAGGTTCAAGGGAGACGGCCCGCGCTGGATCCGCATCTCCTCCGATGGCGACGAGATCGCCGCCGAGGTCTTCGGCGAACTGTGGCTGGTGCAGACCGACGACGGCAGCACGCGCAGGCTGGCAATCGAATTCAGCGATGATCCGAAGCACGAACTGGCCAGTACGCAGGACCGCCGCAACGAGGTCAGCGAGTTCGCGATTTCCCCGAATGGCAACTATTACGCCTGCGTGGTCTTCGGTGACATCCACATCCTGAAGAACCCTGACAAGTACAAGGACGATGAAAAGCCCGACCAGGACCTGTCGCGTACGTTCCCGGTGGTGGCGACGCATGGCCGGGAGTGGCAGGTCAGCTGGCATCCGGATGGCAAGCAGATCGCCTACATCTCCGACCGCAGCGGCCAGTACGACGTGTACACCTTCGACCTGGTGACCCAGGAGGAGACCCGCGTCACCGACAGTCCGCAGGAAGAGTGGTACCCGGCCTTCGCGCCGCATGGCAACATGCTGGCCTATTACAGCGGCAACGACCGCATCATGCTCAACGACCTGGACGACGGCACGGAACGCCTGCTGTTCGAGGGGCATGTGCGCCTCGGACCCTACAACCTGGGCTTCCAGTGGTCGCCGGATGCGCTGTGGATGCTCATCATGGCCAGCACCCTGCGCTATGAAACCGATGCCCTGCTTGTCAACGTGGAAAGTGGCGCGGTGACCAACATCACCCGCACGCCGGACTATGAGGACCAGGCGATCTTCTCCCCCGACGGCAAGTACCTGGCCTGGGGAGCGGAGTCCGGCGACGGTGAGGAACTGATGCTCTTGGAACTGGCAGCTGAGGAGAATACATACGACACGGCGCTGCTGTTCCCGGACGACATGCCCGAACCCGAGAAGGAAGATGCGACAGCGGACGATTCCGGAGATGAAACTGAGGATGCAGCTGCAGCCGCCGGGGATGAAGCTGCCGACGATGAAGCTGGCGACGATGAAGCTGGCGACGATGAGGACGAGGATGCGGTGGAGCCGATTGAGATCGACCTGGAACGGATCCAGACCCGCGCCCGCAGCCTGTCCAGTTTCCCCGGCCGGGCCTATCCCATCCTGTTCAGCCCGGACAGCAGCTTCCTCATCTTCTTCAGTGACCATACCGGGGATGATGTGTTCTATACGGTCAGTGTGGAAGATGGCGAGGTTGGCGAGCTGATGGGTGGCGCCAGCCAGATCAGCTTCATGCACTTCCAGGAGGACGGCAAGCGCCTGCACTACCTGCAGGGTGGCAGCCTGGCCTACAAGGACATGCGCGGCTCCAGCGTCACTGGTGGCGGGGCAGTCCCGACCCGGGCGCGATCGGAATATGACACGCATGAGCTCTGGCAGCAGCTGATGGCCGAGGGCTGGCGCTCCCTGCGCGACTCCTTTTACGACAAGGACATGCTCGGCGTGGACTGGGAAGAGGTCTATGAGCGCTACTCTGCGCGGATTCCCGAGCTGGGCACGCGTCAGGAATTCAACACCCTGATGCGCGGCATGCTGGGCGAACTGGGAGCATCGCATCTGGGCTTCTACGGTAATGGTGATGCACCGAGCCCGCCCGGTGACAGTACGGCCAGCCTCGGCGTGCTGTTTGATGACTACTACGACGGTGCAGGCTGGAAAGTCAGCCATGTGATCTTGGACGGGCCGGCGGAGATTCCCGGCCAGGAGCTGCAGAAAGGGGATGTGATCCTCTCCATCGACGGCGAAAAGATCGCCCCGCGCACGAACTGGTACCGCGTCCTGCGCAACCGCACGGACAAGCCCGTGGTGCTCAAGGTAGAGCGCCCGGGAGAGGATGACACTCTGGAGATCACCATGCAGCCCGTGCCCCAGGGCTTCCTCGGACAGCGCCGCTACCTGCAGTGGGTGGAGCACAACCGCCAGGCAGTGGAAACAGCCAGCGCTGGACGCGTGGGCTACATGCACATCCAGTCCATGAACGGCCCGAGCCTGGCGAAGTTCCGCCGCGAGCTGTACTCCGACAACCGGGACAGTGAAGCGCTGATCATAGACGTGCGCTTCAACGGCGGGGGCAACATCCATGAGGACCTCGTGGAGCTGCTCGACCGGAGGCAATACTGCTTCAGCGGACACCGGGGCCAGGAGCGGGTACCGCAGCCCACGCATATGTGGCATGGCCCGATCGTGGTGCTGATCAACTCATCGTCCTTCAGCGACGCGGAGATCTTCCCGCATATCATGCAGGAGCTGGAGCTGGCCACGCTGGTGGGAGAACCGACGGGCGGAAACGTAATCGGGACATATAACTTCCAGCTGCTGGACGGCAGCACCTTCCGGCTGAACACCTGGGGCTGGTGGCTCAATGACGGGACGGACATGGAGGGCCACGGCGCCCAGCCGGACATCTTTGTGCATATTGACCCCGAGATCGCTGCCCAAGGTGGTGACAACCAGCTGGACAAGGCGCTAGAATACTTGCTCGGCCAACTCTGAGGCCGTGAGGAAGAGGCATTCAATTCGATTCAAATGGCTGCTCGGGAGACTCCTGAGTATTTAACTTGCCTGCCGGGCATAACGAATAGGAATTGAGTGAAGTCCGGGGCGATATTCCCCGGTCCAGGCAACTATGGATAGTCGCATACGAGAAATTGAGCAGTGGCTTGACGAGGCCAAGACCGATCTCCAGGACGGAGGTCGCGAAGCCTATCTGCGCAAGCTCTATCTGCTGGATGCAGAGATCCGGGCGGTGATCAAGAATAACGATCCCCTGCCCGAGATGCTTACGGCATCCACGGGGCGCCGGCCCGCGCGGAAGTTCAACCTTCCCGTGGCCGTGGCCGGCTTTGCCGCGCTGGCGCTGATCAGTTCCGCAGTGGTGCTCGGACAGGGCAGCCTGTGGGCTACGGTCAATCCCGGCACCGTCACGAGCGACTTAGCGGACGCTTCCAGTAACGGAGACGTTCTCACCATGGCCAGCCTGAACCGATTCCCGCGGGGCGAGGAACTGGTAACCCTGGAAGATCTCGATGGTGGCGCAGCCTCCCTCGATTTCAACCTGCTTGACCATAGCCGCGTATTAGCCGCGCTGGCCTCCGAGGACTTCAACCCGGATGCCCCAGCCGGCTTACATCAGCAGCAGACTGCCTCCTCTTTCGGTGGCGGATCCCCGCTGATAGCTGCCGCCCCGCAGACCCGGCGTGGTCCTGTCGGGGATATCGGTGATGATGCGCAGGCATTCGGCAAGTCCAGCGGTAGTCAGTACACAGGCGTGGAAGTCACCCTGGCGATGGCCCGTGACTCCCAATCCGATGCCCAGGGGGTGCAGCCCGCCAGCGTGGCCCTGCCTCCCGACCAGCCGACCCTCTCTTCACTCTCCCAGACTCAGGACAACAGCGCACAGTCCGACACTGTCACCGAAAAGGGGAATTTTTACTATTTCCCCGGATACGGCGATAGTTCTGGGGTGGATCCGAAGGGATCCTCATCCGGTGCCAATGGGCGATCATCCGAAGTCCTGCTGACAGGCAGGAAGGGTGAATCAAAGGCACAGGACAGCAAGGTGGAGAGGAAACTGGATAAGGCGGAGCTGAAGAAGATTGCAGAAGACAGGCTCCGCAGTAAGGAATCCAAGGATTCCTGATCCTGACCCTCTCACTCTATATCCCCAGTGGTTAAAGAGAGAAGGCGGTATGGTACAGGTGGCAAAACATGTTGATAGGTTGTTGACAACACTGATTGTGCTTGTCTGCAGCCTGCCCGTGGTGGCAGCCGCGCAGGCTGACAGTCCCACTGTCAGCTTCAGCATCAGTCCGGCAACTCCCCAGTCCGTGCAGATCAACCAGGCCGACGACGGCATTGAGATCCGCAGCATCCGCGTGGAGGGACTGGAGTACCTCGAGGAGTCGGTGGTGATCACGGGACTGACGATCAAGGCCGGCGATATCCTCGTTGGCAACGTGACGGCCAAGCTGAACGCCGCGGCCGAGGCCCTCTACAATACCGGCTGGTACCAGGAGAAGCCCGTCCTGACCCTGGACAGCCAGGGCGAAGGCGCCGTGCTGAAGGTCTCCGTCAATGAGAACCCGCTCTACCGTGAAACCGAAATCACCGGCAACACCCTGTTCTCCACGGAACGGATCCTGCAGGAGGTCGAGGGCAGCCCGGACGGTGTGGGTGCTCAGATGAAGCCCGGCGATGTGATCAACGTGCGCAACCTGCAGCGGGCCATTGACAGCATTTCCCGCCTGTATTCCGACGCTGGCTACATCGCTGCCGGTGTCAACGACTTCAACTTCTCCTATGCCGGTCCGGACATGGGCACAGTCTCCATGCGCATTTCCGAGGGCTTCGTGGATGAGGTGATCATCACGGGTCTCGAGGGTACGCGTGAGGATGTCGTACGCAGCCAGATCACGCACCTGAACCCCGGTGACGTGCTGACCCAGGATGATATCTACCGCGACATCAACCAGATCTACAACACCGGCCTGTTCGAGACGGTGGAGCCGGACATCGCCGAATCCCTCAAGGAAGGCTACGTCAAAGTGATCCTCAATGTCACCGAGGCGGCCACCGGACAGGTGGGCTTCGGTCTGGGCTATTCCACGATCAACGGCCTGCAGGGCAGCATCAATTACAACGAGAAGAACCTGTTCGGCAGTGGTAAGGTGCTGGGCGCGACGATCGTATTCTCGCGCAACAAGCCGGGCCTGCAGCTGACCTACAGCGATCCCTACTACAAGGACGACTCCTTCTACAGCGTCAGCATCTACAGCCTGCATGAACGTCAGCAGGGAGCGCCAGGCTCAGCCTATGAAAGTGAGTTGGCGGTGGACACCCAGGGCATCAGCCTCGGCTACGGCCAGCACCTCAATGAATACGACAGCTGGCAGTCCACGTTTACGCTGGCGGACTATGACTATGAAGTACGCAAGGGTGATCCCTTCCGTGGCACAGACCCGCGCACCCGTGCCAGGCTGTCCGCCAAGGGCCAGACCCGCAAGCTCGGCCTGTCATTCATCCACGATACCCGTGACAACATCTTCAGCACGAAGCAGGGCATCTACGTCAAGCCGACGGTTGAATTCGCCGGCTTCGGTGGAGATTTCTCATTCCAGAAGTACAGCCTTGAGTCCCGCGAATTCTTCAAGCTGGGACCCGGCACGATGGGCTTCCGTGAGCGCGTGGGCCTGGGCAGCGGTGACATCCCGATTTACGAGCAGTGGCGCCTGGGTGGCGTGCAGAGTGTGCGTGGAGTCCCGGAGGATCTGCTGCAGGGTACGCACCACGTGCTGCTGAACGGCGAATACCGCCAGCCGATCAATGACACCCTCGGCATGGTGGGCTTCATGGATGCGGGCTGGGCCGGCAACGGCTTCGACGAAATGGACAGTGCGATGAGCGCCGGTATCGGTGCCCGCATCAAGCTCAGTTTCCTCGGAGTGAACGCCGTGCGCCTGGACTACGCCTGGCAGATCGCCGGTGACAAGGACGAAACCGGAGGCAGCCGCTTCCACTTCTTCCTCGGCGAGATGTTCTAGGCAGTCGGACTGACAAACAACGGAAGGCAGAGGAAGCATGAACAGGCAGGCGAAACACGGTCAGGTTGCGCGTACCACGCTGTGGATGCGGCTCATGCTGTGCCTGCTGGCAATCCTCTGGACTGCCACCCCTGCCGACGCTGGCGACAGGATTGAATCCATTGCCGTGCACCTGAGTTTCGAGGGCGGCTTCGTAGGCAATGAAACCATGTCTCGCCTGGATGAAGCCCTGACCGCGGTTGCCGAATTGGCGATCATGGAGCAGCTCGGAGGCGATCTGGACTACATCCTCGGGCACAGCGGCGAAGTCAGCGGCATCCTGTCCGACGTGATTTCTGCAGCACTCACTTCCCGCGGATTCGACCTTGTGGAACTCTCCCTCGATCCCGGTGCCCAGACCACGGTCAGCCTGACACTGCGCATAGCGGACCAGCGCGTCAGTGTCTTCGAAGTGGACTTCCACGTGATGGGAAACGTCCCGCGCATCGCGGAATCCGTCACGATGGATGAGCAGCGTGTTGTCAACCGGCTCTACGAGACCCTCGCCAGTACGCCCTTCGATGACAAACAGTGGCTCACCTCCCTCGTGCATGACACAGTCAGCGACGAACTGGCGATGATGCCGGCCTATGCGGACTTCAGCTACAGCATCGTCACCGAACCGGGGGAGACCACGCGCGTCGTCGTCAGCTTCGAACCGCTACCCGAGGCGCTGCTGGTGAGTGACTTCAGCATCAGCCTGCGCAGCATGACCCTCACGAACCTGCAGCTGCGCCCGGCCCGCGACAGCCTGGCCTACTACCTGCAGTCCTTCATTGACCTGCCGGTGAGTTTCGTCAGCAACAAGCTCAGCCATTTCCAGCAGGGGGCGATGGGTTACCTCAACAACAACTGCGCACTCGTCGCGCAGTGCCCGGACTCCACACTCAGCCTGCGAATCGATGTCTGCGCCATTGAGGCCTGGATCAACCTGGACTCCACCCGCTTCCTCTATGACGCGCAGCTGCGCCTCGACCTCTGGGAGCACAGTGAATATGACATAACCGGCAAGCTCAGTGCGGGTGCCGGACACTTCATCGGCGGTCGCTGGGCTGCTTTCTTCCACGCGGATTACCGTCCCGGTCTGGAGCGCGTCAACCCGATGATCGGCGTGGCCCGCCTGCTCGGCCCGGAAACCCTGCTGAGCGCGGGCTATGACCTGCAGGCCGAGAGCATGCGCCTGCGCGGGGAGCATCACCTGCGCCGTGATGTCTACCTGAGTGCCGACATCTATACGGAGGACGACTGGGACTATCTCAGTGAGCTGGCCCTGCACTACCGACTGCACGACATTTATGAGCTACAATTGGTTTCAACCATGGACGGAGAAGTATTCGCTGCCATTGCGGCTGACCTGTAGAGTGCGGCGGATCGGCAGGAAGCAATGAAGACGCTAGAGCAACTGGCACAGCTGACAGGTGGAAAGATCAAGGGGGACGGAGACCTCGCCATTTCCGGTTTCTGCAGCCTGCAGAATTCCCGCAGGGGCTGTATCAGCTACATGGAAAAGCTCAAGGATGCCAGCCGGCTGGCTGATACGGGCATAGCTGCTCTGATCACCACGGAAAGCCTGGCCGGGCACTTCACTAACGTCCTGATCCACCCCAACCCACGGCTGGCCTTCATTGACGTGATGGAAGCCTTCATCGGTGATCCCGGCGCACAGCCCGGTTCCATCCACCCCAGCGCCGTCGTCGAGCAGGGCGCGGAAGTCCATCCCAGCGCGCGCATCTCAGCCTGTGCCGTTGTCAGCCCCGGGGCCCGTATCGGCGCCCGGACGTTCATCGGGGCGGGTGTCTATGTCGGCCGTGACGCAGTGCTGGGCGAGGACTGTTTCATCCATGCCAATGTCTCGATCTACAGTCGCAGCAGGATTGGCAACCGGGTTGAGATCCACGCAGGAACCACGATCGGCAGCGCGGGCTTCGGCTACCTGCCGACCAGTGCCGGTCACCGCCGCTTCCCGCAGGTTGGCGACGTGGTGATCGAGGATGACGTGGACATCGGCGCCAACTGCTGCGTGGACCGCGCGGCGCTGGACAGCACGGTGATCCACAGTGGCACCAAGCTTGACAACCTCGTGCAGGTGGCGCACGGCGTGAGCATCGGCAGCAATACCGTGATCGCGGCCCTGACCGGTATCAGTGGTGGCACGAGCATCGGCAACTGGTGTGTGATCGGCGGGCAGGTCGGTTTCCAGGGCCACATCACAGTCGGCGACCAGTCCATCGTGGCTTCCCAGAGCGGCGTGTTCAACAGCCTGGACTTCAAGAGCAAGGTCTCAGGCTACCCCGCCAAGCCGCACGGCCAGAGCCTCAAGGTGCTGGCCCTGACGTTCAAGCTGCCGCAGCTGGTGGAGAAGGTCAAGAGCATGGAGATCGACCTCGACCTTCTGTCAGGCGAACTCAAGAGCCTGCGCAAGCGTGCCTCGGGTAGTGGTGCGTCAGCAGCAGGCGCTGAAGCTGACAACGTGGAACTGAGCGAGAGAGTGCGCGGGCTGGAAATGGACCTCGAGCTGATCCGCAGCGAGCTGCACTCACTGCGCAAGGACAGCGGCAGTGACCCGCCGAACCAGGGCAGGGCCTAGCCCGTTCCAGCAGCTTGCCGGGCCCCGCTGGGTGATCCGCCAATGTCAGGCAGCTTAGTAGATCCGCTGGTTGTTATCATCCAGGTTCTGCAGGAAGAACGCCGTATCGGTGAAGAATTCCAGCATGGCCTCCTTGTGCAGGCCTTCAATGCCAACTTCATCCAGCGCTGCGTCCATGTGCTCCAGCCAGCGCTCGGCGGCACGCTTCGTGATCGGGAACTTGGCATGCCGGGCCCGGAGTGCGGGGTGCCCCTTGCGGGCTGAGTAGATCTGAGGGCCACCCATGCGCTGGGCAAAGAATTCATACTGGTTCTGGATCGCCGAGTCGATGTCGTCAGGGAACATGTTGCGGAACCAGGGATCCGTATCGGCGTAAACGCGGGTGTAGAAAGCCGTGGAGAGTTCCACAATCTTCGGCAGGCCGAGTTCCTCGAACAGGTTGTGCTTGTCAATCTTGTACATGGGACATTGGGCGGCGCACCGGGATCAGCCGGCTGCCTGTTTCCTCTTGGAGCTTGTATCGTGCACGACACGACCGTTGCAGATTGTAAGGCAGGATTCGCCTGATTCCAGCACAGCGTTGAACACTGCATCGAAACTGGCGGAGGTTTCTTCCGGCAGCCGAAAGGCCGCGAGGTCTGCGCCATAGGCTGTCTGCAGCCGGCCGAGGTCCGCGTCCCGGCCGATGACCCGCAGGGCATTGGCGGTCACCATCGAAAACAGCTGTGCAGCCGGCAGCTCCGGGAACTGCTCCCTGACGAGGATGGCCTCGTGCAGCGGGGACAGCTTCGCATTGCTGGCTAGGCTGTCAGTTCCGAGTGCCACATTGATACCAGCCTCCAGCAGTTGCATCAGCGAATGCCTCGGATGGCCGAAGTAGGCGTGGCTGCGTGGGCAGTACACAACCGTGGGTCCTGTTTGAACGAGCATTTCAAGATCGCCCGGGGTGAGGTAGTTCACATGGATCGCCAGGGTGCTGGAATCGAGGATCCCGTTCTCCGCATAGAAGCGCACGGGTGACTGCCCTGTGCCATTGAATCCCGCATTGCCCGTACCTGCCAGTTCATGCAGGTGCTCGATGTCCTGGTCCTGACCGCTCTGGATGAACTCGATTTCGCCGCTGAATTCACTCATGTGCACTGACAGCGGAACGCCGGCTTCCGAGGCCAGCCGGCGGCAGGTGCGGGCCATTGCCAGGCTGGCGGTGTACGGAGCATGCGGGGCATAGCCCAGGCGCGCCCGGCGACGGATGCTCTCACCATCGGGGTCGTCATTGTTGAATTCGAAACATTCCAGCAGTGGGATGTAGCGCAACCCAAACTGCTCAATACGTTGCCAGTCCAGCTCCACCGTGTGGTGGTCAAACACCGTTGTGCAGCCCGCAGCCGCCAGCTGGCGCAGGCTGTCCTGCGGATAGCTGCTGAGCTTGTTGAGGCGCTCCTTCTTCAGGTCGCGGACATGCTGCAGC